>CANRLX010000015.1 GCA_947631615.1 uncultured Acetatifactor sp. | reverse complement strand
AGTCTAAGGAGGATCAGTGGGAGATCGTGGCGGAGGAAGTGATCAGCAACATGAACACCTATTGGAAGCCGTTTGCCGCTTTTGACAAGACGACGCTCTCGGAGAGCGATACCCGTATCCGCAATTTCCTGAATCTGGACTACAGTGACCGAAGGACGGGCAATCTGATCGACCTGACGGTGACCGGCGTGGATGAGGGATGGTTTCTTCTGCGGCTGCACGGGGAGAGCATTTCCCAGATCGAGGGAGGCGACTATCGGGAGATAGAGACCGGAGCCTATCTGATCCACGCCACCCAGGGGCATGTGACGATTCAGGTAGAAAAGAGCCGCGGACTGCTGCAGTACAGCAATGGAGTTGAGGAGACCGCAGAGTAAGCGCATGGAGGGATACACATGAAAATATGTATGGTGGCGGAGGGATGCTACCCCTATGTGGTAGGAGGGGTGTCCGGCTGGATCCACAGCATGATCCGTTCTTTTCCAAACGTGGAATTTATCATCTTGGCGATTGTCTCAAACCGCGATGTGAGCGGGAAGTTTGTGTATGAGCTGCCCGAGAATGTATCGGCGGTGTACGAGGCGTATCTGGACGATTACGACTGGGGACACAAGCCCAAGCGGGGAAAGCGTACCCGCTTGAGCCAGAAGGAGTACCGGGCGCTTCGCAGCGTCGTGCTGAATGAGGACGTGGATTGGGACACGATCTTTGAGATGTTTCAGAACGATAAATTCTCCATCGACGACCTTTTGATGGGGGCGGACTTTTTGAATATCGTGAAGGAGACGTATCAGTACCGCTATCCGCAGATTGTGTTTTCAGACTTTCTGTGGACGATGCGCTCCATTTATCTGCCGTTGTTTTTGATCCTGAAGACGCCGCTGCCCCAGGCGGACATCTATCACTGTGTGGCCACCGGCTACGCGGGAGTGCTGGGCTGTATGGCCAAGCATTTCTACCGGAGCGCCCTGTTGATCTCCGAGCACGGGATCTACACCAGAGAGCGGGAGGAGGAGATCTTAAAGGCGGAGTGGGTGGCCGGAATCTACAAGAATATCTGGATCGACCAGTTCCGCAAGATGTCCCTTCTGGCCTACACAAAGGCGGACCAGGTGACCAGTCTGTACGCCCACGCGAGAGAGCTGCAGATCGGCCTGGGCTGTCCACCGGAGAAGATCATCCTGACGCCCAACGGCATCGACATCAAGCGCTTTGAGAACATTCCCGGCAAAACGGCGGAGGACGAGGGTTATGTCAATATCGGGGCCGTGCTGCGCGTGACGCCCATCAAGGACGTCAAGACGATGATACGGGCGTTTGCCTTTGCCAAGGAGGAGCTCCCCAGCCTGAGACTCTGGATCATGGGGCCCACGGACGAGGATGAGGAGTACGCCAAGGAGTGTTTCGAGCTGGTGGATGCGATGCAGGTCTCGGACGTGATCTTTACCGGACGGATCAATGTGACGGACTATCTGGGGAGGATGGATTTTACCCTGTTGACCAGCATCAGCGAGGGCCAGCCCCTCACCATACTGGAGGGCTATGCGGCCCACAAGCCGGTCATTGCCACGGACGTGGGGTGCTGCAGGGAGCTGATCTATGGGGAGGACAATCTGGGGACGGCCGGCATCCTGACCCATATCATGAATATCGCGGAGCTCTCCGCGGCGATGGTGGAAATGGGGAAATCCGCGCAGATGCGGGAGGAGATGGGGGAGTGCGGCTACCGCCGCGTGGTAAAGAGCTATCAGATAGAGAATATGAAGAGAAAGTACGAGGAGATCTACGAGCGGATCGGCTGGAGCTACGGGAAAATATGGCCGCGGGGCGCAGAGGATGAGGATTACGGCGCGGACGTGCCGGCGGGGGACTACGGGGCCGACCTAAAGGACGAGGACTACGGAGCGGAGATAGAGGACGAGGACTACAGGGCGGATGTAGCGGATGAGGCTCCCGAGACGGATGCAAGGGATGCGGATTAGGAGGAGATGGGAAGATGGCTGGAATCGGTATCAGACTCAACAGAATATTCAGTAAAAATACGATCACCACGAGCCTGATCGGCTTCGGGTACAGTATGGTGATCACGGTGGCGCCCATGTTTTTGGTGATCATAGCGATCATGGTCATGCAGCTTCTCCTTGGCTTTTCCAAGGTGGCCTACGCGGACCGTGAGCTGTACTCCTGCACCGTGCTCTATATCTTTATCTTTTCCCTGCTCACGGCGGCACCCTTCAACGCGGTGTTGTCCAAGTATATGTCCGATGTGATCTACAACGAGGAGTACGAACACATTATGCCCTGTTACTACGTGGGGCTGATTTTGAATGTGGGGCTGAGCTGCCTGGTGGGCATCCCCTTCTGCATCTGGGAATATGTGGTGGGCGGGGTGGAGCTTCTCTTTGTGTTTATGGGGTTCTGCGGCTTTATCGCCCTGGTCTTGGTGTTTTATACCATGCTGTATCTGTCGATCTGCAAGGATTATAAGAAAATTTCCTTTTTCTTCTTCCTCGGTATGCTGACGGCCGTAGTTCTGTCGCTTATTTTGGTATACCTTTTGGGCTTCTCCGTGACCTACTCCATGCTCTTTTCCCTGGACGTGGGCTTTTTGGTGATCGGCAGCCTGGAGCTTGCGCTGATCCGCAGCTATTTTAGGGAGAACAGCGGAAAGTACCGGGAGGTGCTTCGGTACTTTAAGAAGTACTGGCAGCTGGTCGTGACCAATTTCCTGTATATCCTGGGGCTCTATATCCACAATTTTGTGTTCTGGAGCACGGATATGCACATGGTGGTGGCGAAAAGCTTTGTCTGCATGACAACCTACGATATGGCTACCTGTCTGGCGATGTTTTCCAATATCTCCGCCAGCGTGATCTTTATCACCCGCGTGGAGATGCACTTCCACGACCGGTATAAGCTTTATTCCGAGGCCGTGATCGGCGGCAGAGGCATGGATATCGAGAGCACCAAGCGAAGGATGTTCAGCCAGCTTTCCGAGGAGCTGATGAATCTGGTCCGGATCCAGTTTATCGTGTCCGCGGTGGTGTTTTTGATCTGCATCACGCTGCTTCCCAGGCTTGGTTTCGGGGGGATGGTGATGAAGATCTACCCTTGCCTGACTGCCGGATACTTTATTCTCTTTGTCATGTACTCGGCCATCATCTTCCTGTATTATTTTAACGATCTCATGGGGGCGGCGGCCACCTCCCTTGCCTTCTGTCTTGCGACCTTTGCGGGGAGCCTGGTCGCGACACATCTGCCGACCATCTGGTACGGGATCGGACTGGTGTTTGGCTCCGCTGTGGGGTGGTGTATGGCGTATCACAGGCTTCGCGTGATGGAGAAAAATTTGGATGTGCATATTTTCTGCAACGGTAATATTATGAAGAGGGGGCACGGCAGGAGACCTTCCAACAAGGTCTACGACAGAGCCGCCCTGCAAAAAGCGAAAGGAGTGGTGAAACAGTGATGCAGCCGGGAAATATTTTACAGATCGTTATGATCGGCACGGGGGTTTTGTTGTTTTTTGTGACCATGAACTCTCTGGCGCGCAGAAAGATGACGGAATCCTTCAGCCTGGCGTGGGGACTGATCTCCCTGATCCTGATATTTGCGGGGATCCTCTTGAGACCCTCGGGCTGGAGCCGTTATCTCAGCAACATGGGAATGTTCCTCGTGGTGATGATCGGCTTCTGCGTGGTCTATGTGGCGTATTTTATGAGTGTGAAGCTGTCGGAGCTGTCGCGGAAAAATCAGGAGCTGGCCATTCAGGTCTCGCTGCTGAACCAGGAGAATGAGCGTATGCTGGCGCGGCTGGAGGAGCTCACCGGAAAAGACAAGAGGCATCTGTGAACATGAAAAAGATTCTGATCGTGATCAACACGCTGGGGCGGGCGGGGGCGGAGACGGCGCTTTTGGAGCTGCTTCGCAACCTGGACCCGAAAAAATTTGAGGTGCACCTCTTCGTACTCCTGGGACAGGGCGAGATGGTGCGTTATCTGCCGGAGCACGTGAAGCTTTTGAACAAACGGTACGACGAGTGCTCCGTTCTGAGCAGAGAGGGAAAGGCGCATTTGCGGACCCATGTGCTGCGGACCCTTTTTCATCGGGGGACCGTTTTTCGGCAGGCCCCGTACCTTATCCGGCAGCTTTGGGGGATGCTACGGCGGGGAAGGATTCAGTCTGACAAGCTTCTGTGGAGAGCTATGGCGGCGGGGGCGCAGCGCTTTGACCAGCGCTATGACCTGGCGGTGGCGTATCTGGAGGGCGGAGCCGCCTACTATGTGGCGGACTACGTGAACGCGGACAAAAAAGCGGGATTTATCCATGTGGACTACATTCAGGCCGGCTATAGCCGGAGCCTGGACCGGGGCTGTTACGAAAAGATGGACCGCATATTTGCCGTCTCGGACGAGGTGCGGCAGAGCTTTTTAAAAGTTTATCCGGAGTGTGGAGAGAGGACTGAGGTGTTCCACAATCTGCTGAACCAGGAGTTGATCCGCCAGAGGGCCGCGGAACCGGGCGGATTTAACGATGCCTTCACCGGAGCCAGGATCCTGACGGTGGGCAGGCTGACCGCCCAGAAGTCCTTCGACGTGTCCGTGAGGGCGATGAAGCTTTTAAAAGACGCCGGCGAGAAGGTGCGCTGGTACATCCTGGGGGAGGGAGAGAAGCGGGGGGAGCTGGAAGCGCTCATCCGGCAGCTTGGCCTGGAGCAGGATTTTCTGCTTCCGGGGGCGGTGGATAACCCCTATCCCTATATGGCGCAGACAGATCTCTACGTCCACGCCACGCGCTTCGAGGGAAAGAGCATTGCCATTCAGGAGGCGCAGACGCTTGGCTGCGCGATCCTGGTGTCGGACTGCAGCGGCAACAGGGAGCAGGTCGTACCGGAGGTGGACGGCATCCTCTGCGATCTGACGCCGGAGGGAATCTTCCAGGGCGTCAAACGGCTCCTTCACGACGAAAAACTGCGGGAACGCTTCGGGCGGGAAGCCGCGGGAAAGAAGCTGTCGGACGTGAGGGAGATGGAGAAGCTCCTGGCGCTGCTTGCTTAGCGCGGGCGGGACGGTTTGGAACAACGATACGATTTTTTTGGGGGGCTGACTATGCAAGAAGCACAGAAGGACTTGTTGATTATTATTCCGGCGTACAACGAGGCGAAAAATATCCGCGCCGTTCTGGATCAGTTGGAGGCGCCTGAGATCGCCGAGGTGGCGGATGTGCTGATTATGAACGACGCGTCCTCGGACGGCACCAACTGGATCGGCAAAAAGCGCAGCCACACCGTGGTGACCCATGTGTTCAACCTAGGCTACGGCAGCGGGCTGCAGCTGGGCTACAAGTATGCGGTGCGCAGGAATTACAAGTATGTGATACAGATGGATGCGGACGGCCAGCACGATGTGTGCAATGTGATGCGCCTGTACGACCGCCTGCGGAAGGCGGACGAGAAGGGGCGTTATCCGGATATTGTCCTGGGCTCCCGATTCTTGAGCGAAAGCTCCTATTTTCGGGTGGGCGTGGTGAAGAAATTTGCCTTTGTGCTTTTCCGCGCGCTGATTCGCCTGGGCACCGGCAAAAAGATCAAGGATCCCACCACGGGACTTCAGGGGCTGAGCAGACGGGCGTTTCTGTTTTACTCCCAGTACAATCACTTTGACGATAAATATCCGGATGCCAACATGATTATGCAGATGCTTCTTTTGGGCTTTCGGGTGGTGGAAATCCCCGCTGTGATGCACGCCCGCACGGAGGGCGTCAGTATGCACTCCGGCCTGAAGCCGGTAATCTATATGTTCCGCATGGTGTTTTCTCTTGTGGCGGTGTGGGTCAGGATCCGTATCTACAAGGTGGATGTGGGGGTAGCAAATGATAAGTAAGATACAGGGCCTCTTTAGAGACCGGTGGAAATTTCAGAGGGCGTCTCTTATGGAGAGCGCGGCGGAGCTTTGCAATCCCGCCAGAGGCTGGTATCAGATCTATAATTTTCAGGCCCAGGAGAAGCCTGCGCTGGAGGAGTTGGAGTGGTGCCTGCATCCGGAGGACACGCTTGCGTTTGTGATGATCGACATCGGGGAGTACAGGGAGCGGCCTCTGGACGAGGCGGCGCTCTCCCATATCCGCGGGATCTTGCGCTTCTTTGCGGACAGGCAGCGGGATATGATTCTGCGGATCGCCTATGACCACGAGGGGAGGGCTCAGGAGAGGGAGCCCTTCTTTTTCACGCAGGTGACGGAACACCTCTCCCAGCTGTGTCCTCTCCTGGAGGAGTACGGCCCCCAGATCTTCGTCTGCCAGGGAATGTTGGTGGGCAACTGGGGGGAGATGCACACCTCGCGCTTTCTGGCCACGGACAAGCTGGCCAGAATGGCCTCCCTTTTGAACGGAGCCGTCGGGGAGACGAGCTTTCTTGCGGTGCGAAGGCCGATGTACTGGCGGGCGTTGCATCCGGAGGCGTGCAGAAAACGGGATTTTACCGCCACCAGGATGGGGCTTTTTGACGATGCCATCTTTGGCTCCGACACCCATCTGGGGACCTTCGGCGTCAGGCCGGAGGCGGAGATGGGGTGGGATGATCCCTGGACCGCGGAGGAGGAGTTTGCCTTTGAGGAGAAGCTTTGTCAGTACGTGCCCCAGGGAGGGGAAGTGCTGTACCAGGAGGGCGCGGCCGAGAAGCGCTCCCTGGCGGAGACCGTCGCGCGCCTGCGCAGGATGCACATAAGCTATTTAAACCGCGCCCACGATGAGCGCCTTCTTGCGATCTGGAAGGGCATGGTGTGGAAGGAGTCGGGGCCCTGGTCCGGAGTGAACGGATACGACTATATCGGCAGGCATCTGGGGTATCGCTTTTGCGTGAGAAATGTGACGGTGGAGTTTGAGAAGGGCGACGGGGTCACCTGTCACTGGGAGGTGTCCATAGAGAACACGGGATTTGCCAGGTGTTATCAAAGAATCTGCACCTGGATCGAGTGGATCGATGAGACCGGAAGAACCTGCAGGAGCGATTTGTCTCTGGATCTGAGCAGCATCCTTCCGGGAGAGACGCTGTCCGGAAGCTGCACGTCCCGTCCGGCGATCGGGCAGGTGTATCTGTACGCCGGACGAAAGCGGGATGGGGCAGCGCTCTGCTTTGCTAACGAGACAGAAGGAAGGAGAGGAGTTCTTCTGGGGAGACTGGATCAATAGAGAGGGTGCCGAGAGAGACGTTTCCGCTCTCGTCCGTGTCTCGGTTGGCAAAAAGGATCGGCTCCTTGGTGCAGGGGTCGGTCAGGGAGAAGGCGACCTCATAGGTGCCCACCGACAGAGAGCGGATGTCCAGGGGAAGCGAAAAGGAGACCTCAGAGCCTCCGTCAATGGTGCGGTTGTCCAGCGCGATCGGGATCAGGTGCCGCACTCCGGTGTTTCGGCTGGTCAGGCAGAGGGTGCCGTCAAACTGCCGATAGGCGGGGGCAAACCCCGTGTTTTGTATGGTCAGGGTCAGCGTGGCGGGGGCGTTTTGAAACGAGTCGCAGGACAGGGAGGAGCCGCTCACCAGATAGCGGTATCCCAGATGGGCGTCTATGTAGTCAAAGCCGTTCATGCCGTCAAAGCAGCCGCCGCCGTGATAAATCGTGTTTTTCCACTTGTCCATCACCGCGGTGTCGTGGTCACAGTTTAAGTAGGAGACGTGCATACGCGCAAGGTCGGCGATCGCCCGGTCCAGATCGTTGTAGGGGTTATCGAGAACTGCCTCCCCGCCGTTTGGGACAAACCGGCAGATGTCATTCTGGAAGGCGAGCTCCTCCTCGCGGGTGCCCTTGTCCTCCGGCTCTGCCGTGTCCGCGTTGGGGGTGTCGTCGTAGGTCCCGAGGTCGTAGACGGAACCCAGCATACCGTCGTTGAACAGTCCCAGACGGGAGGCCAGGGAGCCGTCGTAGGCGGTCTCGGCGGAGACGGGGGTCCTGGTCTGGGTCACGCCCCGCAGGTGGGAGGGGGTCCGCACGGCCAGATAGATGGAAGGGGCCGTGACCTGGGCCCAGTGGGACATCAGAAGGCGGTTATCCTCATGGGAGCCGAATTTCGTCTGGGTCATCTCCCCGCAGTTTCCGGTGAAAGTGCTTTGCAGGACGAAGATGCTGTCGGCGTACCGATTGACGGTTTCGCTCAGCTGGTCCATGTGGCGGAGGATACGGTCGATGGAGGAGGGCTCCGTCTCCAGAGCCTTCCCGTCCCAGTCGTAGAGAAACCGGAGCACCGCCTGGTGTCCGGACAGGGAGATCTCCGAGAGAATGATGTCAAGCTGGCGGAGCGCGTTTTCACTCAAGTCGGTGTCCGCATAATTTTTCAGGTTGATCTGTACCAGCATCATCTGCCGGCCGGAGGCGGTATACTGTTTGATGCGGCCGGCGGTGTCCCCGGGATCCTCCTCGGAGAGCGTGAAGCCGTACAGGTGATAGTACCCCCGGTAGGGGTTATCCAGGACGGCGTTTGTCTCCTCATAGGCGCCCGCCTGATAGGTGACGGAGAAGGGATCTTCCGGCACGGCGTTTGTCCGTAAGGAGTGGGGGCAGTATTCCCGATGCAGCAAGAAAACGGCGAGTCCGGCAAACAGCGCCGTACCGGCTACGAGCAAGGTTATGTGAAAAAATTTCTTCATGTGTTTTCCCCTTGAATGTGGTGATACCTGTAGTATATCATTAGGGAGGGGAAAATGCCATTAAAATTCAATGTGAAATTAGGATGCGAAGTCAAAGGTTAGATTCCAATTCAAATAGAGATGTAAATTGAAATGGAAAATCAAATGGAAATTCGGTTCGGGAGGAGAAGGGCATGTCTGTGGAAATCGATTTTGTGGTGACGTGGGTGGACGGCTCCGACAGGGAGTGGAGGGCCGACAAGGCGCGTTTTTCCAAGAAGGGGGAAGTGGACGACAACGAGGAGCGGTATCGGGACTGGGAGCTTTTTCCCTACTGGTTCAGAGGCGTGGAGAAATTTGCGCCCTGGGTGCGGAAGGTGCATCTCATCACCTGGGGGCATCTGCCCAAATGGCTCAACACGGAACACCCCAAGCTTCACATCGTAAGACATGAGGATTACATTCCGAAGGAATTTCTCCCAACCTTCAACAGCAATGTGCTGGAGATCTATATGCACAAGATCGAGGGGCTCTCCGAGCGGTTTGTGTATTTTAACGACGACATCTTTCTGGTGGACTCGGCAAAGCCGGAGGATTTTTTCCGGAATGGAAAGCCCTGCGATATGCTTGCGCTTCAGCCGGTGGTGGCGAACCCCAAAAACCCGCTGATGTCGCATTTGTTTTTAAACAACAGCCTGGTGCTGTGCAAATATTTTGACAAGAGAGAAAACATACGGATGCAGCCCAAAGCCTACTATAAGCCGGGCTATCCGCCGATGTACTTTATCTACAATATGCTGGAACTGGCATTTCCGCAGTTTACCGGCTTATACACGGTGCACGGGCCGTCCCCCTTTTGCAAAAGCACCTTTTTGGAGCTCTGGGAGAAGGAGGGGGAGCTTTTGCGGAGGATGTCCGCCAACCGTTTTCGCAGCGCGGAGGATGTGACGCCGTACCTGTTTCGGGAGTGGCAGAAGCTTTCCGGCAATTTTTATCCCTGTAACGTACAAAGAAGGTTCGGGTATTTTGATGTGTCTGCGGACAACCGCCCGCTGAAGCGCGCGCTGAAACGCAGAAGATATCAGTCTATCTGTGTCAATGACGCGCAGATCTCGGGCGGCTTTGAACACATTCGGGGAGAGCTGAAGGAGGCCTTCGACCAGATCCTGGGGGAGAGATCGGCCTTTGAGAAAGAGTAACCTTTGAGAAAGAGTAACGTACGGAGGGAGCAGAAACGTGACGGAGAAGAGCAGGACAGAATATTCGGCCACCAATACCACGGTGGCGATGATCGCCAGAGTGATCGCCATACTTGCGGGGTATCTCACCCGGGTGGTGTTCACGCACACGCTCTCGGAGGAATATGTGGGGATCAACGGCCTTTTCACCGATGTCCTGAACGTGCTGGCGCTCTCCGAGCTGGGGGTGGGGACCGCCATCACCTACGCGCTCTACCGTCCCATCTCCGAGGGGGACGTGGAGAAGCAGAAGTCCCTGATGCTGATGTACCGGAATTTTTACCGGATCGTGGCGGCGATCGTGCTGGCGGCCGGACTGCTGGTGATCCCCTTTATGGGAGTGCTCGTCAGGGATCAGGGGAAGGTGGAGCACCTGATCCTCATCTACCTGATGTATCTCTTTAACTCGGTGGTGTCCTATCTTCTGATCTACAAGCGGACGCTGATCGACGCCCACCAGCTCAGCTATATCGGAGTGCTCTATCAGACGGTTTTTTTGATCGTTCAAAATATCGTTCAAATGGCGGTGCTCTATTTCACCCACAACTTTATGCTCTTTCTGTCCATCCTGATTTTGTGCACCATAGGGGGGAATTATGCCATCTCCCGAAGGGCGGACAGGATGTACCCCTACCTGAAGGACCGGCGGGTGCAGCCGCTTTCCAGGGAGGAGAGGCAGGATATCTTTCAAAACATCCGCGCGATGCTGATGCACAAGATCGGCAATGTGCTGGTGAATAACACGGACAATCTGCTGCTCTCCTCGCTGGTCGGTTTTCTGAGCGTGGGAGCCTACTCAAACTACTTTCTGATCATAGGATCCGTGCGGCAGGTGTTGAACCAGATGTTTCAGGGGATCACCGCCAGCGTGGGAAACCTGGGGGTGGAGGAGAGCAGGGCGCGCATCCGGAAAATTTTCGAGGCGGCCTTTTTCATGGGGCAGTGGATGTTTGGACTGGCGGCCATCTGTCTCTTTGAAGCGATCGATCTCTTTGTGGGGATCAGCTTTGGAGAGAAATATATCTTTACGAGGGATATTACCCTCGTGCTCTGCCTGAATTTTTATCTGACGGGGATGCGCCAGGCCACCCTGGTATTTCGCGATTCCATGGGGATCTTCCGGTATGACCGCTACAAGGCGATACCGGAGGCGCTGATCAATCTGGTGGTATCCCTGATTTTGGGGAGGAGATACGGGACCATCGGCATTTTCCTGGGGACCCTTGTCAGCACGGTGACTACCTCGCTGTGGGTGGAGCCCTATATGTTTTACAAGCACAGGCTCAAGATGTCCTCGCTGTCTTATTTTTTGAAGTATGCCGTTTACGCCTCCGTGACCTTCTTTCTCTGGTGGGCGGAGGATCTGCTCTGCCGCCGGATCACCGGCGCGCCCTGGACGGTATTTTTCCTGCGTCTGATCCTGTGCTTTGGGATCACCAACCTGGTGTTTGTGCTGTTGTACAATAAGACCAAGGAGTTCAGGCTGCTCAAGCGAAAAGGGATGGAGCTGCTCCACAAGCGCTTCCCGAAGGTCTTTCCGGATCGGGAGGTCCAGAATGCCAAGAAGGAGCTTTCTTCGGAGGAGCGCTGCCTGTTTGCGCTGATTCGGGAGAGCCTGGCCGGGGAGAGGGCTGCGGAGGAGGTGTCGCAGAAGTGGAACAGCCTGTGCCACATTGCGATGCGCCACGGCGTTCTGCCTCTTTTGTATGACGCGCTGGCGGACAGGGAATCTCTGTCGGAGGGAAAGCGGGCCGTCGCAGCGGACGCGGCGCAGAAGACGGTCCGACAAAGCTACCGGATCCTGTTTTTGTGCAAGTACCTGATCGGCAGGCTGGAGGAGGCCAAAATACCGGTGGCGCTTTTAAAGGGCGTCGGAACCGCCTCCTTCTATCCGGTCCCCGAGCTTAGAAAGACCGGCGACGTGGATCTGCTTTTGACGGATCCGGCGCTTTTGGAGAGAGCGGATCAAATCCTGAAAGACTGCGGGTGCAGCGTGTCGGAAATGCAGCCCTCCCTACATCATATTGTATATGAGAGGGACGGCATCGAGATCGAGCTGCACACGATGCTGGCGGAGCCCTTTGACAACGGGCGCATCAATCAGTATTTGACGGATAAGCTCTCCGACTGCGGAAGGAACGTGGTGCGCGCCGACTGCATGGGAGTGTCCCTGCCCATCCTGAATACCGGCTATCACGCCTTTGAGCTGCTGCTTCATATGCTGCAGCACTTTCTGCGCTCCGGCTTCGGGCTGAAGCTTCTGTGCGACTGGGTGGTGTTCTGGAACAGAGATAAGGAGGAGCGGAAAAAGTATCTGGCGCTGGTGGAGGAGAGCGGTTTGAGGGGCTTTTCCGACATGGTGACGCTTTTGTGCTGCGTCTATCTGGGGCTGAAGCGAGAGCGGGTGGAGTGGATGCAGATCATCGGCGATTACGACGTGAGCGTTTTTTTGAGGGAGATCCTGGAGGCGGAGGAATTTGGAAAGTCGGCCTCCGACCGGATGGTGACCATGCGCGGCGACGGGGTGGAGGACTACGTTCGGGAGTTTCACCACCAGATGTGCCTGAATTATCCGCGGGGCAGCAGGTGCGTTCTTCTGTGGCCGGCGCTCTGGGCGGTCACTCTGGTACGCTTTTTGGTGAACAATCGAAGGATCCGCCGTGTCTCCGCCAGGTCGATCCTGAAAAAAGCGGGGCAGCGCAGCCGCATGATGGAGCAGCTCCACCTTTGGAGATAGGGGCTTGCAGCAACAAAATGTGAAAAATTTGTGTAAAAAATACACAAAGAAAATTTGACATTACTATGATTGTATGGTAAAATTTACTTATAATTTACTTGAGATTACTTACATACGCAGAAACTATAAACCATCTATTTTTTTGAAAGGAAAGGTAGGAACGATGAAAATGTATGAAAAGCCGGTTGTTTTGGCAAACGACGATGTAGCGGAGGGCGTTTATGCAGCCAGCGGCGCCGTGGCAGGAGACAGCTCCAGTGACTGCTGGACGGTTGACCCCGTCTCCGTACAGGATTGGGACGGAGGCAGCCATGTGTTTGAGATCCGCTGTGTGCACTCCGATGCGGTTGAGCATATCTCAGGCGCTACCACGGTGACTCTGACATTCAGCGCACCCATTGCGTCTGCACGTTCTGAGTTTGATTGCAATTACAGCGGAAGCACCGTGACGATTACCCGCACCCTGTTGGCAGACGCTTATAAGTCCGGCGACAACATGACCTATAAGGTATGGGTTTCCACTGGCGATGAGGCTACTACCAAGGCGATCACCTGCACCGGCGCGACCATCACCTGCAAGCACGAGACCAATGTACAGGGCAAGTATGACTAAAAAGAATTGGGAAGGCAACAAGGGAATTTCAGACAGCACCGCCTGTGTCAGGCGGTGCTGTTTTCGATTGTGCCTTTGGGGAAACGTAGGATCCTGACGGAGGGAAGAGGAAGAGATGAGGGAGAAACTTGCGTTTATCATCGGGCGGATCAAGGCCGGCAGACTGCAGGAGATGTGGAGGCAGACCAAGTGGATCTACGGGTATGCCAGGCGGTATTGGATGGCTATGATCTTTTACACGGCTCTCGGTATGGTGAGCACGCTGGTGTCCTTGGGGATCAGCTGGGTGTCCAAGGATCTGGTGGATATCATCACAGGACATGAGACCGGAGAAGTGGTGCGGACGTTCTGCTTTATGATCGGCCTGAATGTGGGGAGCACCGTGGTCAATCTGGTATCCGGCTATGCCTCCAGCTACATCAGTATGCGGGTGGATGCGGAGATCAAGGCAGATATTTTTGAGAAGATTCTGGTCACGGACTGGGAATCTCTCACCAATTATCACACCGGCGACCTGCTCACCCGATGGAGCTCCGATGCCTCCGGTATCTCCTCCGGCGTTCTCGGCTTTATCCCCAATCTGGCCATCTATGTCTTCCGCTTTCTGAGTGCGTTTGCTATGGTGGTGAGCAATGACTGGACCTTTGCCGTGTTCGCTTTTCTGGGGATGCCGGTGAGCCTGCTTTTGTCCAAGACCCTGATGAACCGCATGGTCAACAACAATCAGCGAAGCGCGGCCCTCGGAGCCAAAATGTCCGGATTTAATCAGGAGACTTTCTCCAATATACAGACGATCAAGGCGTTTGACCTGGTGAAGCTCTACATCGCCAGATTAAAGCAGCTCCAGAAGGAATATATCACCATGCGCCTGGATTTTCAGAAGATGTCGGTGGGGACCTCCCTTCTTTTGTCCACGGTGGGACTGGCGGTGTCGTACATATCTTATGGCTGGGGAATCTACCGCGTGTGGAGCGGGGCCATCAGCTACGGCACCATGACCATGTTTTTGGGATTGTCCGGAACCCTGACGGGCACCTTGCACAACCTGACTTCCCTTGTGCCCACCGCCATTGCCCTGACTACCTCTGCGGGCAGGCTGATGGACATCGTGGAGATGCCGCGGGAGGATTACCGCGATGATGACACCGTGGCGGAGTTTGCCGGACGCTATCGAAGAGAGGGCATCAGCCTCTTTTTGCGGGATGTGGGATATGCCTATCGGACCGGAACCAGGGTGTTTGACAATGCGACGATGGAGGCGCACCCTCATGAGGTCGTGGCACTGGTAGGCCCCTCCGGCGAGGGAAAGACGACGATGCTGCGCCTGATTTTATCCCTGATCCCCATACAGACGGGCAGGGCCTTTCTCTGCGGCGGAGACGGCCGCATGGGACAGAACGGGGAGGGATGGGTGGAGCTGTCCCCCTCCACGAGAAAGCTGTTTTCTTATGTGCCCCAGGGAAACACCCTGTTTTCCGGCACGATAGCGGAAAATATGAGGAGCGTGAAGCCGGATGCCTCGGAAGAGGAGATCAAGGAGGTGCTGCGCCTTGCCTGCGCCTGGGAATTTGTGGAAAAGCTTCCCGACGGGATTGACAGCGCCGTCAAGGAGAGAGGAGGCGGTTTCTCGGAGGGACAGGCACAGAGGCTTTCCATTGCCAGAGCGCTCCTTAGAAAGTCGCCCATACTGCTTTTGGATGAAGCCACCTCCGCGCTGGATGTGGCGACAGAGCGGCGCGTCCTGAAGAGCATTATGTGCGATGAGTACCCGAGAACCTGTATTGTGACGACCCACCGGCCTACGGTCTTAAACCTCTGCACGCGCGTCTATGCCATACGCGACAGGGGATGTGTGATACTTAAGGATGAGGAAATCGAAGATATGATTCGGGGATTTTGATCCGTGGCTTTGGCTTATGCCCTCGGCTCCAAAAAAAAGTCGATATGGGCGCGGATGACCCGGGCCGCCTCCTCCCGTGCGGTACAGTGCAGGCGGCACACCAGAATGTGAGGAATCAGTCGTTCTACGAGACGCAGGTTTGCGTCCAGCATGTCCTCCGTCCACGACGGGGTGATCAGCCGCTGTTGTACCAGAAGGATTTTCCGGTCGTCCGAAAGGGACTCCACACGGTCGTCGGAGGACTGCTTTAACAGGATAATGCCGCCCAGAGGATGGGATGCGGTATCGCTTATGCCGGAGGTCCCGCACCAGGGAAGTCCGTGTATGACCGGCTGTCCGCCATCCAGGGCCAACAAGTTTAAATCCCCGTTGAGGACGGGGGTGTGGAACACACGGTTCCACAGTCCGGTGTGCGTGGACTTTCCGGTGCCGGAGGAGCCCGAAAAAAGCCAGGCCTTGCCGCGATAGAGGACGGAAGCGGAATGGATGACCGCCATATTCCGGCGCTCCAGCAGGTAGAGAAAGACCAGGCGGACGGCGTGGAAGTACTGTTCCCGAAAGGCCTCGTGAAAAGGAGGGAGAACGTAGAAGGCGGCCAGGGAGCCGTCCTTTGCCAGGTGTGCCTCCGCGATCTGTGGGGCAGTGGGAAAGAGCAAGGTAAAGCTGGCGGGGTTCTCGATCACCACAAGCTCTTCGCTGCGCAGAAGGATCCTGCCGCCGCTTTGTTTCGGGGGATCGCAGAACAAAAGCCCGATGGTCTGATGGATCGTCTCGGGGCGCTCGGTCAGAAAGGGTGAGAACGGTTCGGGGAAAGCGCTGTCCGGGCCGTGCAGACACAGATTCAGACCGGCGATGGAGAGAAAATGCGGGTGCGTCGAAGCAAAGTGGGGGAGCTCGTCCGGTTCCACCAGGATCCCCCAGGAGAGCAGCGTGCCGAGAAACTGCTCCAGGTCGGAACGCAAAAGGGGAAGCTCCTCAGGGGAGGCCTCATAGTGCTTTGCACAGGCTGTTAAGAGCTCGTCGCTGTCCTTTTCTTCGGCCAGAAGGTCCCAGAGAAACTCTCCGGTCTCGTTGAGCGCCATGCCGCGTCTGTGGTCGGCCTGCGCCTGACCACAGGGGAGAAGATAGGGAACACCGTTTAATTTTTTCATAGAATAACAACTGTTACGTTTCACAGGATACCTCCCAAATAATAAATTCCGAAACAAGAAAAATAAAATCTGAAACAGTAAATCTAAAACAATAAATCTAAAACAATAAATTCTGAAACAGTAAATTCTGAAAATATTATAGCATTATCTTTCGGGAAATGCTACAATGCAAACAGGGAAATGTCCGCGCAATTTTGGCGGGGCATTGACAGGAGGGACAACGCACGGGGAAGGGGCAGAGGGATGAGTCAGACAAAGAAGCCGGATATTGAAGAGTTGCTGCGGGACGGGCGGACGATACAGTTTAAACCCCAAGGGTACAGTATGTATCCGCTCTTTGTGCCGGGTAGGGACGAGGCGGTGGTGGCGCCTGCGGACGTGTCGAAGCTGCGGCGGGGGGATGTGGCGCTCTATCGCAGGGACGGAAGCATCCTGGTGCTGCACCGCATCTGGAAGAGACGGGGGGATGAATTTTATCTGGTGGGGGACAATCAGAAGGAGATCGAGGGGCCGCTTCGGCCGGATCAGATGAAGGGAGTGCTGGTGGAGATCTGCCGAAACGGCCGCAGGATATCCGCCAGGAATCCGCTCTATCGGATGCTTGCGGCACTCTGGCTCTGGATGAGGCCGTTTCGTCCGGCGATCTCCCACGGCGTGGCGGCGCTCAAGCGTCTTTGCAAATTGTCATAGAATTGCACAGGAAAATCAAAAAGAAACAAAAAAATACATACAAACTGCATAAATCTATTTTACTTTTTTCGCAAATGTGTTATAATATGTCATAACGAAGGCGTGTCCGTAAACGCCGCAACTGCGAAAAGTAAAGGAGAAAGAGATAGCAATGAAAATTCAGGACTTCACTGATATGGTGAAATTTGAAGAAATAATGTCGAATTGGGCCAAGGCGACCGGACTTGCCACCGTTGCGGTCGGCGCTGACGGCAAGTATATCTCCGAGTGCTATAACTTTACGGATTTTTGTATCAAGCTGACCAGGGGAAGCGACGAGGGCAGAAGGCGCTGCGAGCAGTGCGACAGAGAGGGCAAGGGCGTGTATCACTGCCACGCCGGTCTGATCGATTTTGGAATCGATCTGGTAGTGGAAGGCGAGAAGGTCGGCTCCGTGATCGGAGGACAGGTTCTTCCCGAGCATCCGGACGAGGAGAAGTTTGCCAAGGTGGCACGGGAGCTGGGCATCGACGAGGACGCGTACCTGAAGGCGCTGGACAAGGTGAACGTCAAGACGGAGGAAGCGATCATCGCGTCCGCCAACCTGCTGGGAGAGGTGCTGAACAACTTTATCAACGCGGAATACAGCAGAAAATACAGCGGCAAGCTGATCGAGAGCCTGACTACAGGCGTGGCGGACTGCGAGAGACTGGTTCGGGATATTCAGCAGAACACCGCTGATCTGAACCGCATCCAGCAGAGACAGAACATTCTCGCGCTGAATGCCAGCATCGAGGCGGCAAGAGCGGGAGACGCCGGCAAGGGCTTTGCGGTGGTTGCCAAGGAGGTCGGCAATCTGTCCGTAGAGAGCAGACAGCTCAACGAGCAGATCTCCAAGACCATTGACAATATTTCCCATGTGGTACATAATATGACTGCCAGCGAGCAGTAAAATAAAGGGAATAGGGGCCTGTATCGGCGGTTGCCGGTACAGGTCCTTTTCGTGAAGGAGTGTGGTGCGGAAGATGGGATATGCAGTGAGGATGCGGATGGCGGCAGTGCTCCTTTTGTCGGTGTTCCTCGCCGGATGCGGGGGAAGAGAGCTGCCGGCGGCGGCCTCCCTGGAGGGAGAGCCGATCTCTGTGGAGGAGACGTTAACGGCGGAGACAGAGCAGCCTTCCGTCTCGGATTCGGATGCGGAGGAGGAGACCGGCGAAAACGTTCTTTCGGCGGACCGTCCGGCGGTGCGGGGGATCTATGTGACCGGGCCGAAGGCGGGAAGCGCTTCCATGGAGGATCTGATCGCGCTGCTGGACGAGACGGAGTTAAACACCATGGTCATCGACGTGAAGAACGATGAGGGAAATATCACCTATCAGATGGAGCTTCCGGCCGCCAGCGACATGGGAGCCTGTGTCCGCTACATCCCCGACATGGAGGAGCTGATGCGGACCTTGAAGGAACACGATATTTACACCATTGCGCGGATCGTCTGCTTTAAGGATCCCTATTTGGCGGAGGGAAGGCCGGATCTTGCGCTGCGCAATCCGGACGGCACGCTCTTTACGGACTCCTACGGGCTCGCCTGGGTGAACCCTTACAAGGAAGGGGTCTGGGAGTATCTGACGCAGGTGGCGGAAGCCGCGGTGGACACAGGGTTTGACGAGATCCAGTATGATTATGTGCGGTTCCCCATTGGAAGCGAAGCGGATGCCGCGGATTACGGCGTGGATATGGCAAGCTATCCCAAGGAGCAGGCGATCGCCGGATTCCTGGAGTATGCCGCCCGGCGGATCCACGAGAAGGGGGCGCTGGTCACGGCGGATGTGTTCGGGACGATCATAGGCAGCGAGACGGACGTGAGGAATGTGGGGCAGAACTATGTGACGCTGGGGAAACGGTGGACGTGCTGTGCCCCATGGTGTATCCCTCCCATTATGCCAATCAGGTGTTTGGGCTGTCCGTGCCGGATGCCTATCCCTATGAGACGGTGTCCGCGGCATTGAAGCAGTCGGCCGAAGAGCTGGCCGTCCTTCCCGAGGGGGAAAGAGCCGTCGTGAGGCCGTGGCTCCAGGCGTTTACCGCCACGTGGGTGCAGGGCCATATCTCCTACGGGGGAGAGCAGATCCGGCAGCAGATACAGGCGGTGTACGACGCGGGATACGAGGAATGGATCCTGTGGAATTCCTCCAACCGCTATGATGCGGACGGACTGCAGGCGGCGCAGTGAGAAAAAGGCGGTGCGGTGAAAAGCGGCACCGTGAGAAGAAGGGGCGCAGTGAGAAGATGCGGCAGCCTCTTTACAAGGGGGCGTTTGAGAGGTATCATGGTATTGGGAGCTCTCCTGCGGGGATTACCTCCTTCTTAGTTTCCCCTAAATTTGTGGTTTGCAAAAGAGCGGCGGCCGGAAAGGTATGGTAGCGGTTTGAATATAATCAAGGGAATCTTTTACGGAATATGTGTGCTGGTGATGCTGGGCTGTCTGGGGATATTGGTCTGTGCGCTGAACCCCTCCATGACCCAGTCTATCGCGGACACGCTGTACGGGGCGGGTGCGCCCGGCGAGGGCGGCATACTGGGCCTCGGGGATCTGCTGAAGGAGGAGGCTGAGGATGTGCAGGGCCAGGAAACCGGCGGCGGAGCCGTGTACGATCCTGCCAGCGGTCTGCGCCAGGGGATCGTCAGCTATGTGATGCCTGCCGAGGAGAATGTGACGCTACCGGAGAGCGTGAACGGAAGGAACGGGTATGTGCCCATTCAGGAGAGCGGAGAGGAGGTCGCCGACGCGGAGGCGGACGATCTGCAGAGCTCTCTCTCCACAGGCGCGGAGGGGGAGGAGCTTTCCTTCGATGCGGCCTATTATCCCTACTACGGGATGCTGGAGCCCAATATGCAGACGCTCTATCGGCAGATTTACGCGAACGCGCAGGATCTGACGGTGCTTTTTGCGCCGGCGGTGGAGGTGACCGCCACACAGCTGAAGAATGTGTTTGAGGCGGTCTACAACGATCATCCGGAGCTTTTCTGGCTGGACACCAGCTATTCCTGTAAGTATACCCAGTCCGGACGGTGTGTGGAGATTTCCCTGAAATACAATGCCGCGGCCAACGATCTGGAGGCGTCCCGACAGGAGTTTGAGGCAAAAGCGGAGGACATTTTGAGCAGCGCCCGTCTGCTCGCCGATGACTATGAGAAGGAGCGCTACGTGCATGACGCGCTGATCTCCCTGGTGGATTACAGCGCGGACGCGCCCATGAGCCAGAGCGCGTACAGTGCCCTGGTAAACGGAAAGACTGTGTGTGCCGGCTACGCCAGGGCGTGCCAATACCTGCTGCAGAAGCTGAATATCCCCTGCTATTACTGCACCGGTTATTCCGGACAGAATCACGCTTGGAATATTGTGAGGCTGGAGGACGCTTACTGCAACCTGGATGTCACGTGGGACGATACGGATCCCTCCACCTATGACTATTTCAACAAGTCCGACCAGGAATTTCTGGCGACTCATGTGCGCAGGGATCTCTCCGTGTATCTTCCGGCCTGTGCCGGCAGCTCTCACAGCGGAGCGGAGGGCGATGTGCAGGAGCCGTCGGCAGTGGAAGTGACACCCCACATAGAGCCGCTTACCTGGGAGGCATACTTGAGCGAGCGCCCTGTGAGCGGCGGGGACAGCGGGATCAACAGCCACACGCTCACGGAGGAGGAGAAGGCGGGCCTGCGAAAGGCCGGAATCTCGGCGGAGGATGTGCTGTGGAACCTGGACGCCTATAATGCCAACTGCCTGGAGCAGACCAAGAGAGAGGGAGCCGGAGAGCGCCAATTCGTCAACGTGGTGCCGGCGTCTCTGTGGTCCGCCATCGAACAGCAGTACAGCAACGGCGGCTATCGGGCCGGTTATGCCGCGAAAGCGCTGGAGGAAATGAAAAGGAGCAGCTTTGAGATACTGCTCCAGGTGGAAAATCTGGGAGGCGGATACTATAGAGTGTATCACTATACCTCCATATATTGAGATCACGGAAACTTAATACTTTTTCCAGCAGGACGGCATCAGGAGGATCAGCATGGGGAACAGCTCCAGCCGTCCTGCGAGCATATCAAAGATCAACACACATTTGGAGAACGGGCTGAAAAGGGCGAAGTTTCGCGTAGGACCCACCAGCTCCAGCCCGGGCCCGATGTTGTTCAGCGTCGCCACCACCGCCGTAAAGTTGGTGGTGAAGTCAAAATTGTCAATCCCCAGGATCAGCACGGAGGCAAACAAAATCACAAAATAGACCGCGATGAAAACATTGGTGGAACGGAGCGTCTCGTCGGAGAGCGCGTGGCCGTCCATCTTTATTTTTTTTACCAGGCGCGGATGGATCATGGTGGAGAGCTCCCGCCGGATGTTTTTTAACAGGATGAGGATTCGGGATACCTTGATGCCGCCGCCGGTGCTTCCCGCGCACGCTCCCACGAACATCAAAAGGACCAGGATGGTCTTGGAGAGCTGCGGCCAGACGTCAAAGTCCGTGGTGGAGAATCCGGTGGTCGTGATGATGGATCCCACCTGAAAGAAGGCGTGGCGCAGGGTCTCCGAGAGGGTGGGGTACATGTGGTGGATATTCCAGGTGATCACCGCCACGCTTCCCAGGATAATGAGCAGGTACAAGCGCACCTCCTCTATGGAGAGGGCCTCCCGAAACTGCCGGCGCAGCAGGCAGAAATAGGCGGTGTAGTTGATCCCGCTTAAGATCATAAAGAGCGTGATCATATTCTGGACAAGCGGGCTGAAGCTTCCCACGCTGTCATTGTAGATGCCGAATCCCCCTGTCCCCACGGTGCCGAAGATCGTGGTCAGGGATTCAAACAGGTTCAGGCCGCAGAGACAGTATACGACGGCCCCGATAACGGTTAAGGCGATGTAGATCTCGTAGAGGATCTTGGCCGTGTCCTTGACCCTGGGGACCAGCTTGCCGACGGAAGGGCCGGGGCTTTCCGCCCGCATCAGGTTCATGGTGGTTCCGCCGCCCATCAGGGGGAGAATCGCCATAATGAACACAAACACGCCCATGCCCCCGATCCAGTGGGTAAAGCTGCGCCAAAAGAGGCTGGCGTGGCTCAACGCCTCCACGTCGGTCAGGATGCTGGCTCCGGTGGTGGTAAAACCGGAGGAAGTCTCAAAGAGAGCGTCGATAAATCCGGGGATCTCTCCGGTGAGGACAAAGGGGAGAGCGCCGAAGATACTCATGACCAGCCAGCTGAGAGCCACGGATGCAAACCCCTCCCTGGCGTAGAGGTCCGTCTGTGAGGGACGCCTCCACCTCTTGAGGAGGAGGCCGCAGATCAGGCTGAGCAGAGCCACTCCGAAAAAGCAGAGGGCGGGAAGGGGTTCCCTGTACAGGATCCCTACCACTGCCGGCAGCAAAAGAAAGGCCGCCTCAAATTCCAAAACCCACCCCACAATGAAACGCACGATCGAAAAATTCATCTCTCATCCTCCAGAATATCCTTGATGTCATTCAGTCTGGAATGTGTCAGAACGACCACCACGTAGTCGCCGACCTTGAGCTCGTCCTGACCGCTCGGTATGATGACCTGGCTGCCCCTGGTGATGGAGCAGATCAACAGATTTTTTTTCAGGCGCATTTTCACCAGCGGGACGTCGGTGACGGCGGAGGATTCCTTGATGTAAAATTCCAGCGCCTCCGCGCGCCCATCCTCCAGCTTGTAGAGGTTCTCCACATTGCTGTTTAAAGACGCGTTCATGGAGCGGGCGTACTTGATGATCACATCCGCGGTGAGAAGTCTGGGGAAGGTGGCGCTGTCCAGCTTGATATCGCTCAGCACGCTGTTAAAATTGACCCGATTGATCTTGGTCACGATCTTGGCCTTGGAATTTTTCCTTGCCACCAGGGACAGGAGGATATTTTCCTCGTCCACGCCGGTGAGGGCGGCAAAGCCGTCCACCGAGTCCAGCCCCTCCTGGAGAAGGAGCTTTTCGTTGGTGCCGTCGCCGCAGATGACGGTGGCCTTGGGGAGCTGCTCGCTTAACTTTTCGCAGCGCTCTTTATTGTAATCGATAATCTTGGTGTCGATGCCCACGGCCAGAAGACGTCTCGCCAGATAGTAGGCCATAGTGCCGCCGCCCACCAGCATTGCCGTGTGCACCTTGCTGGTGCCGATGCCGATCTTTTGGAAGAAGCGGTTGGCCTCCGGCGGGGTGGAGACGATCGCCACCACGTCGTCCTCCTGAAACACAAATCCGCCCCTGGGGATCAGCACCTCCTCGCCGCGGGTGACCATGCACACCAGCACGTCGCATTTTAAGGTGCTCCGGACGTGGATCAGGCCGTAGTTGTTGAGAAGGCAGTCCTTGGTGACGCGGAAGTGCAATAGCTCGATGCGCCCCTTGGAGAAGGTGTCCACCTTGACGGCGGAGGGGAACTGAAAGATGCGGGCGACCTCGGCGGCGGCGGTGAGCTCGGGGTTGATGATCATCGCGAGCCCCAGCTCCTCTCTGAGAAAGGACAGCTCCGTGCTGTAGATCGGGTTGCGCACCCGGGCGATCGTCTTGCAGTTGCCCGCCTTCTTGGCGATGACACAGCAGAGCAGATTCTGCTCGTCGGATCCGGTGACCGCGATCAAAAGATCCGCGTGGCGGATGCCCGCGTCCAGAAGGACCTGGTAGTTGACGCCGTTCCCCACAATGCCCATAGCGTCCATCTCGTCCGTGATGGACTTCACCTTCTCCTCCCGCTCGTCTATGACGACAATATTGTGATTTTCTCCGTTTAGCTGCTCGACCAGAGTGGAACCCACCTTGCCGCAGCCTACAATGATAATATCCATAGCAACCTCGCAAACGCATAATTACATAAGAGATAGTTTACCACACTTTATCCAAAAAGAGAAGAAGAACCCAAAAGGTTCTTCCCCCTTTTCAAAAAATTAAGAATATCCGGTACAAGTCCTCATATATATAGAACATCAGAGAGTGTGGGGGTGAGAGGATGGGGGAGGAGCTTCTGAGAATATTTCCCGCAGAGAGACGGGCCTTTTGGGCGCGGGCGGCCGCATCCGGCGAGGGCCTGGAGGAGATCCGCCTGCGCGCAGGACGTCCGGTCACGGTCCTCAGAAAAGGGCGCGAGTGGTTTTTGGACAAGGACGGGCGTCCGGTGCCCTTTGGTCCGGATTGTTTCCTTGCAAGCGAGGAGGAGCTTTCGGAGCTTTTAAATTACCTCTGCCGCGACTCGCTCTATGCCTTTGAGGACGAGCTGAGACAGGGATTTGTCACCGTGCCGGGAGGCCATCGCGTGGGGATCGCCGGACAGGTGGTTTTAAACGGCGACGGAAGTATTCGCACCATGAAGCATATCCACTCCATGAACATTCGCATTTCCCATGAGATAAAGGGGGCGGCGGACGAGGTGCTGCCCTATGTCTACCGCGCAGGGAGGCTGAAAAATACCCTGATCGTCTCGCCGCCGGGCTGCGGCAAGACAACGCTTCTTCGGGATCTGGTGCGTCAGATCTCGGACGGAAACAAGTACGCCGCGGGCATGTGCGTGGGACTGGTGGACGAGCGGTCGGAGATCGCGGGGGCCTATCTGGGACAGCCGCAGAACGATGTGGGGATGCGGACCGACGTGCTGGACGCCTGTCCCAAGGTGCTGGGGATGACGCTGCTTTTGCGCTCCATGTCCCCCCGGGTGATCGCGGTGGACGAACTGGGAGGCAGAGAGGATATGGAGGCGCTTTGTCTGGCCTCCTCCTGCGGCTGCAGCCTCCTTGCCACCGTCCATGGGGAGGGGCTGGAGGATGTGGGAAGAAAGCTTGGGGACAGCCGCCTTTTCGGGGAACGGCTCTTTGAGCTGTGTATCATTCTGGGCAGGAGAGAGGGAAGGCCCGCTCTTCTGAGGATCTGTGACGGGGAGGAGATCTATGCTTCGCTTGCTGGGAACGATCATGATATTGGCGGGGGCGTTTGGGCTGGGGGTGTGGTACAGGCAGCAGTTTTGCAGGAGACTTTCGGCGGTGAGGCGTATGCGGGAAATTTTAGAGATGCTGATCGGCGAGATCCGCTACGGCAGGGCGACTCTGCCGGAGGGCTGCCGGCATGTGGCCGAACGCGCAGAGGAGCCCTTTCAAAGCTGCCTGCGCCAGATCTATGAGGAGATGCGCGACGACCCGGGGAGAGGATTTGGAGAGATCTTTCAGGAGAAAATGAGGACGTGCCTGGCCGCGCTGCCCATCCGCCGGACGGAGGAGGAGTGCTTTCTTCGGTTTGCGGCTCATTGCGGTTTCTCGGAGGGGGATATGCAGATCAAGTGGATGGAGCAGGGGAGGGACGAGCTTGCAAGGACGGCGGATCGGCTGGAGGCAGAGCTTGCGGGCAAGAGCAGGGTGGCTCTGGGCATCGGTGCTATGAGCGGGCTGCTGTTGGTCATTCTGTTGCTGTAGGAGAAGGTATCTATGGAAGTGAATCTGATTTTTAAGATAGCCGCGGTGGGGATTTTAGTCACCGTGCTGAGCCAGGTGCTGAAGCACAGCGGCAGGGAGGAGCACTCCTTCCTGGTGAGTCTGGCGGGGCTGATCTTGGTGTTAACCTGGATCGTCCCCTACATATATGATCTGTTTAAGACGATACAGGAGCTGTTTGTGATCTGAAGATCGGGGGAAAAAGAGGATGACCGAGATTGTGAAGGTGGGGATCCTTGGCGTGACGGGCGTGCTTCTGGCGGCTCAGTTTAAGGGGCAGAAGCCGGAGTACGGCGTGTATATCGGAGTGGGCATCAGCGTCCTGATCTTCTGCTTTTGTCTGAGACAGGTGGAGGCGGTGATGGGGCAGATGTCGCGGATTAAGCTGTATCTGGAAGGGGCGGACGGCTATCTCTCCACCCTTCTTAAGGTGATCGGGATCACCTATGTATGCGAATTTAGCGCCGGTATCTGCAAGGACGGTGGCTTTGGCGCGGTGGCGGACCAGATAGAGATCCTGGGGAAGCTGTCCGTGATGTTCGCGGGACTCCCCATCCTCTTTGCCGTGATCGAGCAGATACAGGGCCTGATGTGAAGGGGAGAGGGTTGGTATGAGGAGCTTTTTGACAGCAGCCGTAAGCTGTGCCGACGGGGTGGGAGAGATCGGCGATCTCTGGCAGGAGTACGACCTGGACAGGCTGAGGGAGGGGATGCGCACGCTGTTTCCCCAGTCCGGCGTCTCTCTGGAGGAGCTCCTCTCGGAGGTCATGACAGGGGACGTGATCGGGGCCTTCACCCATTTCCTGAAGGGAAATATCGGGGGGATGGGGTCTTTGGCAGCAGGGCTTAAGGATGTCCTGGTCTGGCTGATCGTGCTGGGGATCGTGTCCGCCCTTCTGACCCATTTTGTGGAGGTATTTGACCGGCACCAGGTGGCGGATTTAAGCTTTTACTTTCTCTATCTGCTGCTTGCGGCGGTGCTTCTCAAGTGCTTTATGCAGGCGGCGGACACGGCGGCGGACACGCTGGAAAATATCGTTCTGTTTATCCGCCTTCTGGTGCCCACCTACCTGCTGGCGGTGGGGGCCGCCACAGGCACCGCCACGGTGAGCGCCTCCTATCAGCTGATGCTTTTGCTGATCTACGGGGTGGAGGCCGTCCTGATGGGGATGGTGCTCCCCCTGATCCACAGCTGCGTGTTGCTCTCCGTGGTAAACGGGATCTGGATCGAGGAAAAGCTGACGCTTTTGATCGAGCTTCTGGAGAAGGGGATCGGATGGATTTTGAAGGCGGCGCTTGGGCTGGTGACCGGCATCAGCGTTTTCCAGGCGGTGATCAGTCCGGTCGTCGACTCTCTGAAGGCCACCGCGCTGCAGAGGGCGGTCTCGTCGATACCGGGGATCGGAGGCGCTGCAGACGGAGTGATGGAGCTGGTGGTCGGCTCTACGGTGGTGATCAAGAACAGCATCGGGGTGGTGCTTTTGATCCTTCTGCTGGCAATGTGCGCGGCTCCGCTGCTGAAGATTTTTCTTATGGCGCTTATGCTGAAGGCGGCAGCGGCGTTTCTGGGGATCGTCAGCGATAAAAGGATCACCTCCTGCGCCAATCACACGGGGGATGCGGGGATGCTGCTGTTTCGGGTGACGGGGACGGCGATGCTTCTGTTTCTGATCAGTCTCTCCGTCGTCGCGGCGACTACCAATCGGGGATTTTAGGAGGAGCTATGTGGGAAAATTTTTTTCATGCCGTCTGCAGGGTGGGCGTCTTTGTGATCTGCGCCCAGGCGATCCTCTGCTTTCGCCCCAGACAATCGCACGAGAAATATCTGAAGCTCTTGGTGAGCGTCATGATCCTGGTGCAGATCTTTCAGCCGGTGGCCCGTATTTTGGGCGCGGAGGGAAGCGGAGAGATCCAGGAGCGGATCGCCTGGTTTCAGGAACAGCTGGATCAGGAGATGGCCCGGTCGGCGGGAGAGGGGATGGTGTCTCAGGAGCTTTTGGACCGTATGACGCTTTCCCAGGTGAGAGAGCGGCTGGAGGAAGCCTCGCAAAACGGCCCTTTGGAGGGAAGCGGCGGGGAGAGGGAGGGAGAGAGCGAAGGGGAGAGCGAAAAAGCGGAAATCCCGCGCGTGGAGATCGAGAGCGTGGGACCGGTGAAAATGGAGTGAGCGGAGTGAGGATGGTGTCTTATGGAGAAGATCAGAGCGTGGCTGGAGAAAAAGGGCTATGAGAAATGGTTTCGGCGGGACAACCTGATTATCCTGGTGCTGGCGGGGGTGCTTTTGTTTCTCATTGCGCTCCCTGTGGAGGACGAAGAAAAAGAAGAGGACGCCTCCCCTGAGACTGCGGCTGCCGGCGCGGAGGATGGGGGCTTTTGGGAGGCGTCTGCCAACGGATGGCCCCAGGAGGAGTATGCTTCTTATCTGGAGGGGAGGCTTGAGAGGATCCTGTCCGGTATGGACGGCGCGGGGGAGGTGGAGGTCATGATCACGCTCGCCTCCTCCCAGGAGCTTGTGGTGGAGAAGGACAGCGTAAGCGGCACCGCCCGAACGGATGAGACGGATTCGGAGGGAGGGAATCGGCGGATCGACCAGACGGACCGGCAGGTGACCACGGTGTACGCCACCGAGGGAAACGAGAATAGCCCATATGTGGTCAAGAGGCTTTCCCCTCGTGTGGAGGGCGTTGTGGTGGCGGCGGACGGGGCAGGGAGCGGTACGCTTGACAGAGACATTACGGAGGTGGTGCAGGCATTATTTGGCGTGGAGGCGCATAAGGTGAAAGTGGTAAGACGGAAATGAGCTGTACATATTTTTTCATACAGGCTCATACAATGAAGTAGTAAAAACGGAAAAAGGGAGAGAGCCGTGAAAAATCTAGTGAAGAAAAATCAGCTTATGATTACCGCACTTGCAATTATGATTGCGATCGCAGGATATTTGCAGTTTGCGGGGACCAATCTGGAGGAGGAATATTTGACAGTTACGGATGAGGTGGACGTGGATGCGGTGGATTCCAGCGGAGTCATCACCGAAAATTATACGGCGTCAGAGTTAAACGAAGCGGCCGATGTGGACGGACTTTTGGATCTCTCGGAGGAGGATCTTTTAAATTCCGGCCTCACGGACATAGAGAGTCTGGACTCCGATGTGGACATCATCATGGAGGACTACCTGGAGGAGGACATGGAGGTGGCGGCCCAGCCGGAGACGGGCGCGGAGGTGGCGAAGGCCACACCGGATTCGGGAGAGGTTCCCGGCGAAGCGGTGTTCACCTCGACGTCCGGCGTGGAGGTTTTGTCTGACGCGAAACTTTTGAAGGAGCAGACGAGGGCGAGAAACCGAGAGACCCTGCAGGGGATCATTGAAAGCAGCGGCCTGACCGACGTCCAGAAGCAGGATGCGGTGAACAGCATGATCGCCATGACGGCTATCGCCGAGAAGGAAGCGGCGGCGGAGATCCTGCTGGAGGCAAAGGGATTTTCGGACGCGGTGGTGAGCATCGCAGGCGACGGGGTGGATGTGGTGGTAAATACCGCGGGCGAGCTGACCGATGTACAGAGGGCGCAGATCGAGGATATTATCACGAGAAAGACAGACGTGGCGCCGGAAAATATTGTGATCAGCACCGTGGTACAGTAAGAGGAAAGCCGCCCGTCCGGCAAAAAGCGCTTTGCGGAAATCCTGGGAGCGGCGGGGAAGGCCCGGCCGCTCCCAGGATTTCCCCGGCCTTGGGCTGAAACGGAGGAAACTGTGTACAACGCGGAAAAAATAGGATATAATATACCCAAAATTACCATGACGGAGAAATTCTATGAAGCGAGTATTTCTCATTGTACTGGACAGTCTGGGCATCGGCGGGATGCCGGATGCCGGACAGTACGGCGACTATGACGTAAACACCTTAAGGAGCATTTCGCAGAGTCCCTTTTTCCGGATTCCCAATCTGGAAAAGCTGGGACTGTTTCAAGTGGACGGAGTCAGGGCGTGGAGCGGCCGGCCCGTATCTTCCCATACCGCGGCCGTCGCCCGCATGACGGAGGCTTCCAGGGGGAAGGACACCACGATCGGGCACTGGGAGATCGCCGGAATCCATTCCCCCAGACCGCTTCCCACATATCCCGACGGCTTTCCGGAGGAGGTGCTTTCTCCCTTTCGGAAGGCTGTGGGGAGGGACGTGCTCTGTAACCGGCCCTATTCCGGCACCGAGGTGATTCGAGAATACGGGGAGGAGCATCTGCGGACGGGGGATCTGATCGTCTATACCTCCGCGGACAGCGTGTTTCAGATTGCGGCCCACGAGGACATCGTCCCCGTGGAGAGGCTCTATGAGTACTGTCGGATCGCCCGTGAGCTGCTTAGCGGCGAGCACGGCGTGGGGCGCGTGATCGCGCGTCCCTTTGTGGGAAGGGACGGCAATTTCACACGCACGCCCAGGCGGCACGACTTTTCCATCCAGCCGCCCGGGACGACGATGCTGGATCAGCTGAAGGACTGCGGAAAGGAGGTTATTTCCGTGGGGAAGATCAGCGATATCTTTGCCGGACGGGGGATCTCGGAGGCGGTCGCAACATCCGGAAACGCGGAGGGGATCGAGAGGACTCTGGAATCTATGGATCGGGATTTTGAGGGGCTTTGCTTTGTCAATCTGGTGGATTACGATATGCTCTATGGCCACCGAAGGGATGTGGACGGTTACGCGGCGGCACTGTCCTATTTTGACGACCGGCTCCCCGAGATGCTTGCGAGACTGCAAGGGGAGGATCTTCTGATGATCACCGCCGACCACGGATGCGATCCCGCCTACCGCAGGACCACGGACCACACCCGGGAATATGTGCCCTTTCTCATGTTCGGCCAGGGGGTGGAACCGGTGAACCTGGGCACGCGAAAAACCTTTGCCGATATCGGCGCGACTGTGTTACAATATTTTTCGATTGAGCCGGCTTTCTCGGGCGAAAGTATGCTCAAATAAATGTAGGGAGGCTGACAGTGAGTACTATTACAGAAGAAATCAACCGTCGTCGCACCTTTGCGATCATTTCCCACCCCGATGCGGGCAAAACGACCCTCACGGAAAAATTTCTCCTCTATGGAGGGGCGATCAATCTGGCCGGAAGCGTCAAGGGCAAGGCGACCGCAAGGCACGCCGTGTCCGACTGGATGGAGATCGAGAAGGAGCGAGGCATTTCCGTGACCTCGTCCGTGCTCCAGTTTGAGTACGGCGGCTACTGCATCAATATATTGGACACGCCGGGACACCAGGACTTTTCGGAGGACACCTACCGCACGCTGATGGCGGCGGATTCCGCCGTCATGGTGATCGACGCCTCGAAGGGGGTGGAGGCGCAGACCAGGAAGCTGTTCAAGGTCTGTGTCATGCGCAGGATCCCGATTTTTACCTTTATCAACAAGATGGATCGGGATGCCAACGACACCTTTGAGCTTTTGGACGAGATCGAGAAGGAGCTGGGGATCGCCACCTGTCCGCTGAACTGGCCCATCGGCTCCGGAAAGGAGTTTCAGGGCGTGTATGACCGAGAGAAAAAGTGCGTCATCGCTTACTCCGACACGCAGAAGGGGACCCGGGAAGGGACGGCCACGGAGATTTTGGCCACAGACGAGGGGGCGCTCAGACAGGCCATCGGCGATGCCGCCGCGGACAAGCTCTTAGAGGAGATCGAGCTTCTGGACGGAGCCAGCGCGGCGTTTGATCTGGAACAGGTGCGGGCGGGGAATCTGACGCCGGTCTGCTTCGGCTCCGCGTTGACCAACTTCGGCGTGGAGATCTTCCTGCAGCACTTTTTGAAGATGACGACGCCTCCCCTTCCGCGCAGGGCGGACGTGGGCGTGATCGATCCCGTGGAAAACGAATTTAGCGCCTTTGTCTTTAAGATCCAGGCGAATATGAACAAGGCGCACCGAGACAGGGTGGCTTTTCTGCGCATCTGCTCCGGAAGGTTTGACGCCAACCTGGAGGTGCGGCATGTGCAGGGCGGCAAGACCATGCGCCTGTCGCAGCCCCAGCAGATTATGGCGGACGAGAGAAAGATCCTCTCCGAGGCGTACGCGGGGGATATTATCGGTGTGTTTGACCCGGGGATCTTTTCCATCGGGGACACCATCTGTATGCCCAGGGAAAAATTCCAGTACGAGGGGATCCCCACCTTTGCGCCGGAGCATTTTGCCAGGGTGCGTCAGGTGGACACCATGAAGAGAAAGCAGTTTGTGAAGGGCATCGAGCAGATCGCCCAGGAGGGCGCCATCCAGATCTTTCAGGAGTTTAACACCGGCCTCGAGGAGATCATTGTGGGGGTGGTCGGCGTTCTGCAGTTCGATGTGCTGAAATACCGTCTGGAAAATGAATATAATGTGGAGATACGTCTGGAAAACCTGCCCTATGAGCATATCCGCTGGATCGAGAACAAGGACGAGGTGGATTTGGACCGTCTGACCGGCACCTCCGACATGAAGAAGGTCCGGGATAGGAAGGGCAATCCCCTGCTTCTCTTTGTCAACGCATGGAGCATCGGCATGACGCAGGAGCGAAATCCGGGACTGGTGCTCTCGGAGTTTCGCCGAAACTAATTCCTTGTAATTCATTGTTTGGAGTGACTGCATGAGTATGGGTGTGAAGGAAAGATCCGTGCTGTGGATCCTTTTGGGGGCGGCGTTTCTCTGGGGCGGCTGTTCTCTGAGGGAGGTTGGCGTACAGACGCCGGAGACCACCTATCTGGAGCTGGACGGAGACCGCCTGGTCAGGACCGTCAAGCCTTCCGAGGGCAGGATGAGCCGAAAGGTTTCCCGGGGGCCCGGGGAAAGCGATCTGTCCGAGGCGGGGAATACCAGCCTTCTGATGGAGGAGGCGGGGCATTTTGCTTACGATACTCTCACGGAAGCACAGCGGTACTGGTATCGGGATATCGAGGCGTGTCTCGGCGGTATGGCGGAGGAGGTACGGCTCTCCGACGAGGGGATCGCGGCCGGGCTGGACGAGGAGTGCATCGATCGGATCTTTCAGTGCGTCATGTGCGACCATCCGGAGATCTTTTACGTGGACGGCTACAGCTACAGCAAATATACCCGCGGGGACAGCGTGGTGGCGATCTCCTTTTCCGGAGCCTACAGCATGGAGAAGAGGGAGGCGCTTGCCCGCAAAAAGGTGATAGAGCTGTGTGTGGAAAATCTCCTGTCGGAGGTGGATCCGGAGGCGCCGGAATGGGATCGGGTGCAATTCGTCTATGAGACGCTGATACAGAACACCGAGTACGATCTGCAGGCGGAGGAGAATCAGAATATCTATTCGGTGTTTGTGGGGAGGGCCTCCGTATGCTTGGGGTATGCCAAGGCGACCCAATACCTGTTGAACAAGCTGGGGATCGAGTGTGTGCTGGTCCAGGGAACGGTGGACACGGGCGAGGGACACGCGTGGAACCTGGTGAAGGTGGACGGCGACTATTACTACGTGGACACCACGTGGGGGGACGCCTCCTATCAGATGGCGGAAGGGTCCGGAGGGGAACAGGTCTATCAGCCGTCCATCAACTACGATTATCTGTGCGTGACCACAGAGCAGCTTTTGCGGACGCACACCATAGGGGGCGAGGTGCCCATGCCCGAGTGCACGGCCGTGGCGGCCAATTACTACGTGAGGGAGGGCGCGTATTTTACCTGCTATGACAAAGAGAAGCTGACCCGCCTCTTTGAGAGGGCCAGGGAGCAGGGCAGGGAAGATGTGACCGTGAAGTGCTCGGACGAGGCTTGCTTTCTCCAGATGAGAGAGGCTCTGATCGACGGCCAGGAGATCTTTGACTATATGCCGGAGGGAGAGACTGTCGCGTACGCGAGCAACGACAAGCAGCTTTCCATGACCTTCTGGAGGAATTGATCCGTCTCGGAGGCTCCGAAGAGGATGCTAATAAATTAGATGACAAAAGGGAAGGAAATGTGGTATACTTTATCTATCTTTAGAGTTAGGAGGACATCGCCGTGGAAAAAGAGACAGATAAGAATGCGCTGGTTTTGAGGGAGGACGAAAATATGGGCTCCGTGCAGATCGCGGACGACGTGGTCGCGATGATCGCATCCCTGGCGGCTACCGAGGTGGAGGGAGTGAGCGCTATGACCGGCAACATCACCAACGAGCTGATGAGCAAGGTCGGTGTGAAAAAACTGACCAAGGGCGTCAAGGTGGACGTGCAGGGGCAGAATGTGAGAGTGGACCTCACGGTGACTTTGGAGTACGGGTACAATATTCCCGCCACCTGCCAGCAGGTACAGACCAAGGTGAAGAGCGCCATCGAGAATATGACCGGCTTAAGCTGCAGCGACGTCAATATCCGCATTGCCGGCGTTACTATTAAGAGGGACAATTAGGAAGAGATCATGGGACGGCATGAGTTAAGAGAACAGGTTTTTAAGCTTTTGTTTCGAGTGGAATTTAATGATCCTGCGGATATGCCGGAGCAGGTGAAGCTGTTTGTCGAGGACGCGGAAAATCTCACCCGCAAGAAGGATGTGGACTACGTCAGCGGCAAATATCAGCGCATCCAGGAAAAGCTCTGCGAGCTGGATCGGCTGATCAACGAGAACACGCAGGGGTGGGACACCACCCGCATGGGAAAGGTGGAGCTTACGGTGCTCCGCCTGGGGGTATTCGAGATTTTGTTTGACGAGGACATCCCTCCCAGCGTGGCGATCAATGAGGCCGTGGAGATCGCAAAGAATTACGGACAGGACAATTCCGGCGGATTTGTCAACGCGATCCTGGCAAAGATAGCAAAGTCGGGTGATTGAGATTCAAAATGTTTATACGGTGGGGCAACTAAATTCCTATATCAAAAATATGTTCACGCAGGATTATCTGTTGCAGGCGCTCTTTGTCAAAGGGGAGGTCAGCAACTGCAAATACCATTCCTCTGGACATATTTATTTTACGTTGAAGGATTCCAGGGGGACCATAAGCTGCGTTATGTTCTCCGGAAGCCGCGGGGGCCTTTCCTTTCGGCTTGCCGAGGGGCAGCAGGTGATCGTCGGCGGCACGGTGGACGTGTATGAGAGGGATGGAAAGTATCAGCTCTACGCCAGGCAGATCCTTCTGGACGGGGCAGGTCTTCTCTATGAGAGGTTTGAGCAGTTAAAAAGGGAGCTTGCGGAGCTTGGGATGTTTGCCCAGGAGTACAAGCGGCCCATACCGAAGTACATCCGCACGCTGGGGGTGGTGACCGCGGACACCGGAGCCGCCGTCAGGGACATCATCCAGATCACGCAGCGCAGAAACCCCTATGTGCAGATCATCCTCTATCCGGCAATCGTGCAGGGGGAGGCCGCGGTGGAGAGCATTGTGAGCGGCATCCGCGCGCTGGACAGGCTGGGCGTGGATGTGATGATCGTGGGGCGCGGCGGAGGCTCCATAGAGGATCTCTGGGCATTTAACGAGCGCCAGGTGGCGCAGGCGGTGTTTGACTGTTCCGTGCCCGTCATATCGGCGGTGGGGCATGAGACGGACACCACCATTATAGACTACGTGTCCGACCTTCGGGCGCCCACTCCCTCTGCGGCGGCGGAGCTTGCCGTGGCGGATATCCGAGAGATCCTGGAGCGGCTGGAAAGCCAGAGGGAGGAATTAAAACGGCGGATGCTCCGCAGGATACAGGACGCCAGGGAACAGGTAAGGCAGTATGAGGTGCAGCTTCGGTATCTGAGCCCGGCCAGCCGGATCCGGCAGCAGAGGCAGTACAGCATACAGCTGGAGGAAAAGCTTCAGGAGCGCATGAGGGCCATCCTGAAAGCGAAGCGCCAGGAGCTTGCGCTTTACATTGAGAGGGTGAGAGGGATATCCCCTTTGGAAAAGCTAAACAGCGGCTACTCCTATACGGAGGACGAAACGGGGCGAAACATCCGTTCCGTCCGTCAGGTGGAGGAAGGGCAGAGACTTAGGATCCGCGTGAGGGACGGCGCCATCCTGGCCGGAGTGCTGGGAAAGGAGCCCGACCGTCAAAGGCCGCGCGCATAAAAGCATAAAGGAAGGAAACGGAAAAGAGGACGGGCATGAAAAAGGATTCGGAGGCAAAGAGCAAATTCACCCTGGAGGAAAATTTTGCCAGGCTGGAGGAGACCATAGAGAGGCTGGAGTCGGAGGATATCACGCTGGATGGGGCCTTCGCGGCTTACAGCGAGGGGATGGCCATCTTAAAGGAGTGCAGCGGTCAGATCGACCGCGTGGAAAAGCAGGTGCTGAAGCTGACGGAGCAGGGCGAACTGGAGGAGCTGTAGAATCGGTAGGATCTGCGGGGGACCGGAGGAGTACACGTATGGAAGAGAGAGAATTTCAGGCGCTTTTACAACAGAAGACACAGGCTGTGGAGGAGATCATAAAGGGCTATCTTCCCAGAGAGGAGGGAGCTCAGAAGACGGTCATCGAGGCGATGAATTACAGCTTCCTGGTCGGAGGAAAGAGGCTGCGCCCCCTGTTGATGTGGGAGACCTACCGGATGTTTGGCGGAGAGGACAGGATCGTGGAGCCCTTTCTTGCGGCGATCGAAATGATCCACACCTATTCTCTGGTGCACGACGACCTGCCGGCGATGGACAACGACGAATACCGCAGAGGCCGGCTGACCACCTGGAAGGTGTACGGGGAGGGCATGGGCGTCCTGGCGGGGGACGCGCTGTTAAACTATGCGTTTGAGACGATGGCGTCCGCGCTGGTTCGGGAGGGAAACGGGTCTTGTCCGGACTGTCAGGGATCGGCCGAAAAAGCGGCGGACACCCTGGAGCGGACCCGCACGATGGCGAGGGCAATGTCGGTCCTGGCAGAACGGGCCGGCATTTACGGCATGATCGGGGGACAGACCGCCGATGTGGAGGCGGAGGAGCGTGGGACGGCCCTTGATATGGAGCGGCTTCTCTTTATCCATGAGAAGAAAACGGCGGCCCTGATCCAGGCGGCGATGATGATCGGCGCGATCCTGGCCGGAGCGGATGCGGACGCGGTGAAGGACATGGAAAAATGTGCTTACAATATCGGGATCGCCTTTCAGATACAGGACGACATCCTGGATGTGGTGGGGGACAGTAAGGAGCTTGGAAAGTCCGTGGGAAGCGATGCGCAGAACAGCAAGCAGACCTATGTGACCATCAAGGGTCTGGAGCAGTCGGCCAGGGATGTGGAGGCCTTGTCCCTGGAGGCGGTGGAGCTTTTGCAGAGACTTCCCGGAGATCACGCTTTTCTGGAGGAGCTGATACGGACACTGATTCATCGCAGAAAGTAATGCAAAGGATGAGAGGACACCGGTATGTTGTTGGAAAAGATTGAAAATCCCAATGATATCAAAAAGATCAAAAAAGAGGACTACGGGGCTTTGGCGGAGGAGATCCGGCAGTTTCTGATCGAGAAGATCAGCGTGACGGGCGGCCACCTGGGCTCCAACCTGGGGGCGGTGGAGCTCACGATGGCGCTTCATCTCTCCCTGAATCTGCCGGAGGATAAGGTGATCTGGGATGTGGGGCATCAGTCCTACACCCACAAGCTTTTGACCGGACGAAAGGACGGTTTTGATTGTCTGCGCCAGTTTCATGGCATGAGCGGTTTCCCAAAACGAAAAGAGAGTAAATTTGACGCCTTCGACACCGGACACAGCTCCACCTCCATCTCGGCGGGGCTTGGCCTGGTGAAGGCCCGGGATATCCGGGGAGAAAAAAATACGATCGTCTCTGTGATCGGGGACGGCTCCCTCACCGGCGGAATGGCTTATGAGGCCCTGAACAATGCCGCCAACCTGGAGACCAATTTTATCATTGTCTTAAACGACAACAATATGTCCATCTCCGAGAATGTGGGAGGCATGTCAAAATATCTGAACAACATCCGCACCACCAACAGTTACCTCGACCTGAAGGAGGGGATCTACAATGCCCTGAAGGGGACCCCCGGGGGAGACAATATGGTCTCCCAGATCCGCAAGGCGAAGAGCAGCGTCAAGCAGCTTGTGATCCCGGGGATGTTCTATGAGGATATGGGGATCACCTACCTGGGCCCGGTGGACGGCCACAACATCACGGCGATGACCAAGGTGTTCAAGGCGGCGAAGCGGGTGAAGGGCGCGGTGATCGTCCATGTGCTGACCCAGAAGGGGAAGGGCTACGGCCCGGCGGAGCGCCATCCCGCCCGCTTTCACGGCGCGGAGCCCTTTGACATTGAGACGGGAATCCCCTCCCATCCCAGGACGGTGGCCAACTATACCGATATTTTCTCCACGGTCATGTGCAAGCTGGGGCAGCGGGACGCGGATATTGTGGCGATCACGGCGGCTATGCCGGACGGCACCGGACTGAAGCGCTTCCGCAATATGTATCCCGACCGTTTCTTTGACGTGGGGATCGCGGAGGAGCACGCGGTGACCTTTGCCGCCGGACTGGCGGCGGGCGGATTAAAGCCCATCGTGGCGGTCTACTCCTCCTTCCTGCAGAGGGCCTACGACCAGATCCTCCACGACGTGTGCATCCAAAACCTCCCCGTGGTCTTTGCCATCGACCGGGCGGGCCTGGTGGGGAGCGACGGGGAGACGCACCAGGGGATTTTCGATTTTACCTATCTGTCCGGTATTCCCAATATGCACATCTGCGCCCCCAAGAATAAGTGGGAGCTGTCGGATATGATGAAATTTGCGGTGAGCTTCGGCGCCCCCATCGCCATCCGTTATCCCCGGGGGACCGCGTATGCGGGACTGAAGGATTTTCGGGCGCCCATTGAGCTGGGGCGGGCGGAGTGGATCTATCGGGAGTGGGAGATCGCCCTCTTTGCGGTGGGAAGCATGGTGAAGACGGCGGAGACCGTGCGGGACATCCTGAAGCGGGAGGGCTACAGTGTCAGCCTGATCAACGCCCGATTTGTGAAGCCCATCGATGAGGAATCGGTGCTGGAGGCCTGCAGGGACCACCGGCTGATCGTCACCATGGAGGAAAACGTAAAGAGCGGCGGCTTCGGGGAGAAGGTGCTCGACTATATGAACCGAAGCGGCCTGCAGAACCAGTGTATCAACATCACCATACCGGACGCCTATGTGGAGCATGGAAATGTGGAACTCTTAAAGCAGGAGATCGGTATCGACGCGGAGAGCATCGCGAGGCGGATTCTGGAGGAGAGCCGATGAAGACGCGTCTGGATGTCATTTTGGTAAACCGAGGGTATGCGCCCTCGCGGGAGAAGGCCAGGGCCGTCATCATGACCGGCAATGTCTTTGTGAACGGTCAGAGGGAGGACAAGCCGGGGACTTCCTTTGATGAGACAAAGATCCGGACGCTGGAGGTGCGGGGCAGCAGTCTGAAATATGTGAGCCGCGGCGGCCTAAAGCTGGAAAAGGCGATGGAGGCGTGGCAGCTTGACCTGACGGGCCGCACCTGCATGGATATCGGCGCCTCCACGGGCGGATTTACGGATTGTATGCTCCAAAACGGCGCCGGAAAGGTCTATTCCGTGGATGTGGGGCACGGCCAGCTCTCGTGGAAGCTGAGAAACGACGAGCGGGTGGTGTGCATGGAGCAGACCAATTTCCGCTACCTGACCAGGGAGGAGATCGCGGACGACCTGGATTTTGCCAGCGTGGACGTGTCCTTTATCTCCCTGACCAAAATCCTGATACCGGCGAGAGCGCTCCTAAGAGAGCACGGCCAAATGGTCTGCCTGATCAAGCCGCAGTTTGAGGCCGGACGGGAAAAGGTGGGCAAAAACGGCGTGGTGAGGGATCCTGGGGTGCACGAGGAGGTGATCCACAGGATCATCGACTACGCGGACAGCATCGGATTTGAGGTGCTGCATTTGGAGTATTCCCCCATCAGGGGGCCGGAGGGCAACATCGAGTATCTTTTGCACATTCGGAAAAAATCAGAGATTCCCGAGGCTGTGGAGGAGCTTGCGGAGCGCGAGGCGGAGGAGCGGCTGGAGAGGATCGTGAGAGAGAAAGCAGGGATATCGCACGAGGAAAATTGGGAGAGAGAAATCACCGATGTCGTTGCGAAGTCTCATCAGCTTTAATGCTGCATAGATTGTACAAATAAGAGAAGGGAGAGGGCTGCATGAAACATTTTTTGATCTATTCCAACGCGTACAAGGACAGAAATCTGGAGATCACCAACCGTATCATCGGGCATCTGGAGATGAAGGGACAGAGGGTCACGCTCAATCTAAAGGACTCCGACTGGAAATCCGGAGCGGGGGAGGAGAGTGAGGAGGCAAAAAACATTCCCTCCGATGTGGACTGTATGATCGTGCTGGGAGGCGACGGCACGGTGCTGCAGGCGGCGCGGGAGACCAAGAAGCTACATATTCCGATTATCGGAGTGAATCTGGGGACCTTAGGGTTTATGACGGAGGTGGAGCCGGAGAATCTGGAGGAGTCCCTGGACCGCCTGATCGCGGGAGACTATCAGCAGGAAAGCCGCATGATGCTCAACGGCAAGGTGTTTTTTGCGGATGGCAGAGTGGACGAGGGCTGGGCGCTCAACGATATCGTCATCTCCCGAAGCGGCTCTCTGCAGATCATCAAGTTTAATATCTATGTAAACGGCCAGTTTCTGTACGACTATAAGGCGGACGGCATGATCATCACCACGCCCACCGGTTCCACCGGCTACAATCTTTCGGCGGGAGGGCCGCTTGTGGAGCCCCATGCCAGACTGCTCACCATGACCCCCATCTGTCCCCATGCTCTGAACCAGAGGAGCATCATTCTGTCGCCGGAGGATGTGATCGAGATCGTGATCCCTCCGATTCGGGGGACGATGTCCCAGACGGTGGAGGCAAACTTTGACGGGAGCCACAAGATCGGGCTCAGCACGGGCGACCGGATTCGGATCGTGCAGTCGGAGAAGACGACGGAGTTTATTCAGCTCAATCGGGTGAGCTTCCTTAAGATCCTGAATAAGAAGATGAAGGGGATCTAACTATGTTACAAAGTTTACGAGTGAAGAATCTGGCGCTGATGGAAGAGACGGAAGTGGAGTTCGGCGGGGGATTGAACATTCTGACCGGCGAGACGGGCGCCGGAAAATCACTTTTGATCGATTCGGTCACGCTGGCGCTGGGCGGCAAATTTGAGAGGGAGATGCTGCGAAAGGGCGCCGACAGCGCCTCCGTGGAGCTGGTATTCTGCGGCGGCGACGAAAAGGTGTCCGAGAAGCTGGCGGAGCTTGCGCTGGAGGACAATGACGGCACGGTCATCATCACCCGCAGGTTCCAGGCGGGCAAAAGCCTTTGCAAAATCAACGGGGAGACCGTCACGGCGAAGCAGGTGAAGGAGCTGGCGGAGGTCCTCATCGATATCCACGGGCAGCACGAGCACCAGTCCCTTCTCCACAAAAAGAAGCATATGGAGATACTGGATCTCTACTGCGGGGAAGCCTACCAGGAGCCGGCGGAGCAGGTGGCGGAGGCCTACCGTGCCTGTAGGGAGCTTCGCGGGCGTCTGGAGGAGGAGTCTCTGGACGAGGCCGCCAGACAGAGGGAAGAGTCCCTCGCGGAGTTTGAGTGTCAAGAGATCGAGGAGGCAAAGCTGGTCGTCGGCGAGGATGAGGAGCTGGAGAGACAGTACCGTCTTATGGCCAACGGCAGGAAGATCGCGGAGAATCTCTCGGAGAGCTACCGCTATACGGGCGGAGAGGGAGAGGATGGCGCGGGAGGCGCTCTAAGCCGCGCTCTGAGAGCGCTGCGCAATGTCACGGCTTACGATGAGAGACTGGAGCAGATGGAGCGGCAGCTGACCGAGGTGGACAGCCTTCTTTCGGATTACAATCGGGACGTGGCGGAGTATCTTCAGGACTGTGAGTTTGATCCCGCGGAATTTGCCCGTGTGGAAGAGCGGCTGAACCGGATCAACCATTTGAAGGGGAAATACGGGGACACGATCGAGGAGATCCTGCGGTACGGGGACGACAGAAGGGCCTATCTGGAGAAACTGTCCGACTACGATTCCTATCTGGAGACGCTTAAGAGCCGCCTGCGGCAGGAGGAAGAGCGTCTGGATGCCGCCTGCGGCAGGCTGTCCAAGGTGCGGAGGGACAATGCCGGACAGCTGACCCGGCTTTTGAAGGAAGCGCTCGTAAACCTGAATTTTTTGACGGTGGAATTTGAGATCGCCGTCCGCCCCAATCAGCCCGTCACGGCCAAGGGATATGACGATGTGGAATTTCTGATCTCCACCAATCCCGGGGAGCCGCTGAAGCCTTTAAGCCAGGTGGCAAGCGGAGGAGAGCTCTCCCGCGTCATGCTGGCGATCAAGACGGTTCTTGCCGGAAGAGACCGGATCGATACGCTGATCTTTGATGAGATCGACGCCGGAATCAGCGGGAGGACCGCCTGGAAGGTATCGGAGCAGCTGGACACCGCAGCGCACGCCCACCAGGTCATCTGTATCACCCATCTGCCTCAGATCGCGGCGATGGCGGATCACCATTTTATCATTGAAAAAAGCAGCACCGAGGATCGGACGATCACGAATATCCGCGAGGCGGGCGAGGAGGAGAGCCTGTCGGAGCTGGCGCGCCTTCTGGGGGGCGATACGCTGACGGACGCCGCGCTGGAAAACGCAAGAGAAATGCGCAGGCAGGCCCTGGCGCACAAATGATTTGAAAAGGAAATCCGGTTTCCTCCAAAAACAATCTATAAAAAAATGAAAATGTCGCATACTAGCAGTTAGAGATTTCTAGGCGCTGGTATGTGACATTTTTTGTTACATAGAATAAAGAGAGAAACAGGGTGAGGAAGAGCGATGGGTTTGTGGGTGAGCGAGATCGATAAGGTAAAACGGCAGGCCGGGGATGAGATGGTGGTCCTTTTGAAAAACTGGAAGCAGAAGGTGCGCAGATATCGCATTTATCGGGCCTGCCTGTGCGCCGCCCTGGCCCTGAGCTTTCTGGCGCTGGCGGGAAGCTGCTATTATATGCTGGACAGCAGCATCCCCTCCAGGCTGCAGATGCGCGCCGGCGAGGAACAGGTGTTGAGCCTGGGGATCCCCGCGAAGGCGGAGCTTCTGAGCGTCAATGCCCAGGGGGAGAGCAATATTCCCCAGGGGTCGGTGACCATTGATCTGAGCGCGCCGGTCACGCTGCGGACCGGCGGAAATCAGGAATACCTGATGGACGTAAAGCTCTTTGGCTTTCTGCCCGTAAAGCGCATAGGGATCCAGGTCGTGGAGCCCCAGGAGCTGATCCCCATGGGAGTCCCCGTCGGGATCTATGTGAAAACGGACGGTATTCTGGTGATCGGAGTGGGGGAGTTTACCGGACAAAACGGCGTGGAGTATTCGCCGGCCAGGTATATTTTGAACAGCGGCGACTATATCCGTAGGGTGAACGGGGAGGCGGTCACGGACAAGGACGACTTTATGCGGCGTGTGGAGGAGAGCGGCGGCAGAGATCTGCTTCTTGAGGTGGAGCGGAACGGAGAGCTGATCGAGCAGAGCGTGACTCCCGTCAAGGATCAAAACGGCGTCTACAAAATCGGCGTGTGGATACGGGACAATTCCCAGGGGGTCGGGACCGTGACGTATATGGACGCCGATGGAAATTTCGGCGCGCTGGGGCACGGGATAACCGACATGGACACCAGCACGCTGATGGATATGGAGGACGGGACGCTCTACCAGACGCAGATCGTGTCTGTCCGAAAGGGCGTTATCGGGAATCCGGGGGAGATGACGGGGATGATCGTATACTCGGACAGCCGGATCCTGGGGGATATCACGGAGAACAGTGAGAGAGGGATTTTCGGAAGCTGCAACGAGAAGGCCAAAAGCCTGGCGGAGGAGAAGCCTCTGCCCATCGGCTTCAAGCAGGAGATCGAGGAGGGCCCGGCGCAGATTTTGTGCACGGTGAACGACATGCCCGCCTACTATGACGTGGAGATTACCGCGGTGCACCTGGATCATGACAATATCAACAGGGGGATCGAGCTCAAGGTGACGGATCCGGAACTTCTGCAGCTCACGGGCGGGATCGTACAGGGGATGAGCGGCAGCCCCATTGTCCAGAACGGGAAATTCATCGGGGCTGTGACCCATGTGCTGGTGCAGGACCCCACCAGAGGATACGGCATTTTCATCGAGGAAATGCTGGAGCATTAGACTCGGGCATATTTTCTTGCTTTATGAGGGTGTCCCAAAAGTCGAATGACTTGAGGGATGCCCTCTTTTTCTCAAAAAATGAGGAACGGTTACCACGTCGTTCCCCATTTCCCCTTATTATGTGATATAATATAGAAAAAGATTTTATTTTGGATTTATAAATAGGAAGGAGACTGTATGGAAAACAAAAATGATATCATACAATCAGATCAGGCGTTGGATTCGTTGATTACAAATTCCATAGAGTTAATCCAATATGCCAGACAGCTTGCTGCAAAACAGGTAAATCTGATACAGCTTATGACATATTATTCTCTTGGCAGATGGATTGTAGAGGTGCAGCAGGAAGGACAGGAACGCGCAAAATATGGGAAAAAGGTTATAGCAACTTTGTCTGAGCGTTTAACGGAAAAGTTTGGCAGAGGTTTTTCTGAAACAAATCTGGAATATGCCAGAAAATTTTATACAACATATGCAGATCGAATTTCCCAAACACTGTTTGAGGAATTTGCTGTTGAAAAAAACCAAACAGTGTTTCGGAAATTGGAAGAAAATCCCCCGTTCATAGTATCTTGGTCGCATTATTTACAGCTTATGCGAATCGAAAATAAAGAGGAACGCAGTTTTTATGAGATAGAATCGGCAAAGTCCGGCTGGGGAATACGAACATTACAAAGGCAGTATAATTCCAGCCTGTATGAGAGATTGGCGCTTAGCAGAGACAAGGACGCAGTTATGCAGTTGGCAAAAGAGGGAAATGTGATTGTAAGACCGCAGGATATTGTAAAACAGCCTACCGTATTAGAATTTCTTGGATTGGAGGAAAAAGCGGAGTATTCCGAGAGCGATTTAGAGACAGCCATTATTGACAAGCTGCAAAAGTTTTTGCTTGAATTGGGAAAAGGCTATCT
>CANRLX010000014.1 GCA_947631615.1 uncultured Acetatifactor sp. | reverse complement strand
AAAAGTCCTGGAAGCCGCTGTCAGAGCGGGGTTCAGGACTTTTTTCTTCAAAATACTGTCAAACTCGGGATTATATCGTATAGCAACGGTAAAATCAATCCCTTTATGCTATTTTTCAACATAAAAATTATCCGCCAGAAGCAGCCAGTTGGCGCGGAACCACTGCATAATCTGCCAGTAGCCGCAGCCTCTCAGCCCATACTCCGCGATCAGGTCAAACTTTGCCTGCAGGCTCCTCACATCCTCAAACCACACCTCATGCTCCACGCCGCTCTCTGCGTCCACGTAGGTGAAATACGGGCTCATCGCCTTCTCGTCAAAGGATATGGGCACGCCCTGTTCAATGGCGATCCGCACCGCCTGGATGTTCCCGACGGTGGCGGCCCTGGTCACGCCCCTCTCATAGGGAAGCGGCCAGTCGTACCCGTAGTTTGGAATACCGAGGTCGATCTTCTGCGCCGGTATTTCCGTCAGCGCGTACTCCACCACCCTGCGCACCTGGTCGATGGGGGCGACGGCAAGCGGCGGGCCGTAGGTATACCCCCACTCGTAAGTCATCAACAGCACGTGATCCGCCGCTTCTCCGATAGCGCCGTAATCCTTTCCCTCGTAGAGCAGCCCCTTCTGGTCCGCGCTGGTCTTTGGCGCAAGGGCAACGGAGGTCACGAAACCGTTTGCCCGCATACGCGCGGCAACGCGCCCCACAAAATCCGTAAACGCATCTCTGTCCGAGGCGAGAATATACTCAAAATCGATATCCACTCCCCCGTACCCCTTCTCCTGTATGGTCCGGAGCAGATTGCGGATCAGCCTCTCCCCGTATTCCGGATTGTTTACCACCGAGCTTATGAGCAGATTGTTAAACTGGCCGTCCGCGCCGAAGGGCGTCAGCGTGAGGATCGGGACGGTGCCGAAGCTTCTGGCCTCCCGTATCATCCAGCCATCCTCCCACAGGGGCGCTATCAGCTCCCCTTCGGCGGTAAAACCGTAGGAAAAAACAAAGAGCTCCGACAGATAGGGGAGCGTCTGGGACAGCACCCACTCGTTGATAAAGGGGTACGCGTAGCCGCCCGCCGAGATCGTCCCCCTGGGAGCCCTCTCTCCCCCGCCGATATAAAGGGCCTGGCCCACGGCAAGCTCATAGGGATACACCAGTTGGTTGTCAAACAGGATCTCCTCCACGCCGACCCCCAGGCCGGCGGCAATCGCATCCACATTGTCCCCTTCCCTGACCACATAAATCATCCGGAGACCTCCAAAAGCGCATCTTCCCCTTATTATATGCGGCCGCCGTGCTTCGGATGCGGTCTTTTGGGTCAGACGCCGACCTTTTTACAGAGATCCCTCAGACAGCATTTGTCGCAGAAGGGCCTGGTGCGCGCCGTGCACACCGCTCTGCCGTGATCCACCAGCCGGTGGCAGAAGGAGTTTCCCTCCTCGGGCGGTATGATCTTCCACAGCTCCCTTTCCACCTTCCCAGGCTCCCGTATGCCGTCCACCAGTCCCATGCGGTTGACAAGCCGGATGCAGTGGGTGTCCGTCACAATCGCCGGCTTTCCGAACACGTCCCCCATAATCAGGTTTGCGCTCTTTCTTCCCACCCCCGGAAGGGCAAGGAGCTTGTCGAAGTCGTCCGGCACCTTTCCCCCGTACTCGTCCCGAAGCATTTTCATACAGGCGCTGATGTCCCGCGCCTTGCTGTTTCCCAGCCCGCAGGGATGGACGATCCTCTCGATCTCTTCCACGGGCGCGGCCGCCAGCGCGTCCACATCCGGAAATTTTTCATACAGGCTCCCCACCACTACGTTCACTCTGGCGTCCGTGCACTGGGCCGCCAGCCGGACGCTCACCAAGAGCTTCCACGCCTGGTCATACTCCAGCGTGCAGTCGGAATCCGGATATTCCTCCTTCAGCCTGGCGATAATGGCAAGCGCCAGCCTTTTTCTGGCCGGGGAAACCCTTGTCCCCGCCGTTTGCGCGGTGGTTTTTTCCGCCGTATCTCTCGCTTCTTTTGTCCGTGTCATTCCGGTCTCTCCCTTTTCTTTTGATAAGCCGCTCCTCACACGTCGGGGAGGCGGCTCTCATGACAGGTAAAATACAAAACCTGGTATCTTGCGCTGATCTCCTGAAGAAATTTCAGCGCTCCCTCTGTCTTGTCGCCGTCCAGATTGGCAAAGGGATCGTCAAAAAGGACAAAGGGCTTCTCCTCCTGGTACATAGCATCCACCAGGGCCATGCGCATACAGATCCCGATCATGTCTCGGTAGCCTGCGCTGAAAAAACGGGGCTCTCTCTGCATTCCCTTCTCATCTATGGTCACATCATTGTTTGCGTCAAAATGGTATCTCTGCTCTCCCTCGTTGGACAGCATCTCGTAATAGCGCCCAAAGCTTTCCCGAATAGGCCCCGTGTACCTGGCGGTGAGAGAGGTCTTGGCCTGCTCCAAAAGCTCCCTCGTCCTTCGCAGGATCTCGTACCTCCTCATGCCCTCGTCGTACTCTCTCCGCAGGTCCATAAGGCGCTCCCCATCCTCCTGTCCCCGGTCGCCTGCCTCCCGCAGATCGTTCAGCTGGCGGTTATAGTCTGCGATATCCCCGTAGAGAAACTCAAGCTGTGAGGCGATCTCGGCAAGGCGGCCGTTGATCCCTTCCAGCGCGTCATCGTCCTTTATCTTCGCTTTCTCCATCAGCTCCGACACATCCTCCGCCGCCTCAAACTCCTCCTTCTGCGCCCGTATCTTCCGGTACTCGGCGTAGCTCACAAGAAGGCTCTGCAGATGATGCTGAATGTCCGTCAGCTGCCCCTGCAGATCCGGCTCCGGCTCCATGGAGAGAGAGGCGAGAAACGCTTTGACTCTGTCCACCGTGTCCCCGTAGAGCCGGTCCTCCCGATCCGCGTTCTGATCCTTCTCCCGAAGCCTCTCATACTCCCTCACCTGCCCCTTCATCTCGTCGATGATGATGAGCAGATCCTCCTCCCTGAGTACAATGTCCGGAAAAAACACATAGAGAAATTCATGGAGCTCGTCGATGATCTTTCGTCTTCTCTCCGCGAAATCCTGTCCCTGGAAGGACTGTTCCTTCTTTAAAAGGAGCACATACTCCCGAATATCGTTCTTAAGCTCATACAGCGTCTCCAGGACCCGTCCTTCCTGAAATCCGTACCCATAGTCCGCCAAAAAGCGCTCGGTTTCTTCCTCGGCCTCTCGGATAAACCGCTCGTCCTCGGCGATCTCCCGCTCCAGCCTGTCCGCGCCCTTCTCTCTCTGTCCGTTTCCGCCGCGCCGTTTCCGCCGCCGCAAAAAGGACCAGATACAAAACAGGATCCCTGTCACAGCCGCCGCCACACCGATCTGCTTCTGCGCGGTAAACACGGCGCACAGAAGCCCTGCCACAGCCACGGCCGTTCCCAGCAAAATCCCAAGCCCCCTGGCGCCTCGCCTGCTCCTTCCCGCGCCGCCCTGGGCGCTCCCGCCGGAAAGCTCCTGCAGAGCGGCCAGCGTATCCCTCTTCTGATCCAGCACCTTCTTTTTGTCCGCGCATCTCGTGTAAAGGTCGATTACCTCCTCCAGCCTCTGCTGTGTGGGGACATCCTCCCGAAACTGTCTCTCGTACGCGTTCAGGCGGTCCAGCTCCTCCTCCGGAAGACGGCTCGTCGCTATGGCGACCCGAATCTCCTGGAGCTCCTTCAGCTTTTCCCCCTGCTCTCTCAGCATCTCCTCGGTGGGACAGAAGCGTCCAAACAGCTTCTGCAGATAACGATACTGCTGCTCCTCCTCGGCTGTCATTTTATGGAAGTCCGCTCTCTCCTCGGCCACGGAAAGCCTGGCGCTCTCCGCGATCATCTCCTCGAGCTCCCTGCTCTTAGGGACACGGTCCGGAAAATAGGATTTCTCCTCGTCCACCTGCCCCTTTCGCAATCGGTACTCCTCGCACAGGGCGGTATACACCTCCAGCTTGCCCTGAATATCCTTGTAGGCGCCGATCTCCTGCTGTTTTTGTAACAGCTCCTCCTGCTCCCTCTTTAAGGACTGCTGCTCCGAGGTCCTCTGGGACAGCTTCCTGCGGATCTCCTCCATGGTCTGGTCGATACCGCGGCCGGCTCTCACATTCTCCTCCAGCCTGCCAATCTCGTTTTTCATGCGGTAGAGGGATCCGGTGGAGCGGGTGGGGCTCATCTTGTTCAAAAGATCCTGAAGCTTCCGGTTCACCGCCTCATAATTGTTGATGTCGTCGGTGTCGTCCGCCAGATTTCCGATCTTTGCGTTGATTCCATCCGTCGAGGTGGTCTCACAGTCATTCTGGGAGATAAAGACCGTGCGGCAGAAGGATGCGCAGTCCAGCGAAAAAAGCTCCTCCCCCACGTTTTCAGAGAAGCGGCCGCTCTCCAGGTTCGTGTCCGCCCTGCGCAGGCTGAAGCGGTCGTCCTTTTTCTTGGCGCCGAAGGTGCGGGTGATCCGGTAGGTCTCACCCCCTGTCTCAAACTCCAGCTGCCCCCCGTACACGCCGCCCTGCCAGGGCCTGTAGCGCTTCCTCTCATTCTTCAGATCATCCCTTGCCTTCTCCTCCGCAAATCCAAAGAGCATCACGCGGATAAAAGCGGCAAGTGTGCTCTTTCCCCAGCCGTTTTCTTCAAAGATCACATTACATCCCTTCTGAAAGGACAGGGATACGCCGCTCAGCTTTCCAAAATTCTCAATATGACAACTGACAATCTTCATCGGTGGTCAATCCTCCCGTATCACTCAATTTCCTCTCCCGCAAGCGCCTGTATCCCGCAGCGGATGATCTCCGCCTTCTCTTCGTCCGAAAGCTCCTGATCCGCCCATACCGTCCTCACAAATTCCCCCTTCAGCGACTCGTCCAGCGCAAAGGAGTTGTAATCCACATTCAGCCTGGTCTCGTCATATAACTTCAAAAAATAAAACTCCGGTTCAAATTCCTTTTGCAAAAGCGCAAGATTCTTCTCACACTCCACGTCCACTCTTCCCTTGAGGACGATTTTCAACAGGCTACTCGGACGGTAGCCCGCCCTGTCCAGAAGCGACCGAAGCTGCCTTGCGATCTCCGGCGTCGACATACAGCCGGAGATGTCCGCCTCCAGAGTGTAAAACGTCCGGCAGGCAATGGGGACAAACTCCGTCTGAAACTCTCCCGTCTCCGTGTCGATGGAAAGCAGTACAAAACCGTGCTCTCCACATTCGTCAAAGCCCCTTCCCTCCAGACACCCGCAATAGCAATACTGTCCGCGGCTGTCCAGCTCGCCCAGCTTGTAGGCGTGGACATGTCCCAGGGCGAGGTAATCGATCCCCCGATTCCGAAGCTTCCTCAGGGTGATGGTCTCCGCACCGTTTCCCGAATCCTGCTCCGCCTCCTGCCCGTGCATCACCACGATGTTGAAGTCCTCCATATTCAGGGAAAGCTCATGGTAGGCGGATTCCCGATTACTGCGGTTTAACTCGATGCCGGTGACCGCAAGGCTTCCCCGGGACATCTCCGCCTCCCGGTAAGTGGTCCAGCTTTCGCCAAACATCCTGAGGTTGTCCGGCATCGGATCCAGCGCCTCCAGAAAGCTCTCCGCGTCGTGATTTCCCTTGAGATAATAAAAGACGATGGACGCATGATCGATGATGGCGTCCTTGACCGTGTTTCTCGCAGCCGCGGAAATATTCTGGGTGTCGTAGAGATCCCCCGCTATGATAATTGCGTTCACGTCATTTTGCTCCGCGTAGCGGATCATCTCCCGAAAGGTGTTTAAGAGCTCCGCCTGCCGCTCTCTGGCCTTATCCTTTGTCAAATTTGTCGTCATCCTGGCGTCCAGATGCAGATCCGCGCAGTGGATGATCCTATGGGTTTTCACGTTCAATCGACACCTCCCTGACACTATTTATGATACGGTTCGTTGTGGATGATCCGAAACGCGCGGTAGATCTGCTCGCTCAGAATCACCCTCATCAGCTGGTGGGGAAAGGTCATATCGGAAAAGCTGAGCGCAAAGTCCGAGCGCCGGGTCACGGAGCTGTGCAGTCCCAGGGAGCCGCCGATGACAAAGGTCAGATGGCTCCTCCCGCTCACCGCCGCCCGCTCCATCCAGCCGGCAAACTCCTCCGAGGACAGCCTTTTCCCGCCGATCTCCAGGGTGCAGACAAGGGAATCCTCCCGTATTTTAGAGAGGATCCTCTCCGCCTCCCTCTCCTTGATCCGCGTCTCTTCCACCGCTCCCGCTTTGTCCGGCGTCATCTCGTCGGCGACCTCCACGATCTCCCATCTGCAGTATTTGCTCAGCCGTTTCCCATATTCCGCCAGGGCGTCCCTGTAAAATTTTTCCTTGATCTTCCCCACACAGACGATCGTTATCCTCATACCGGCCCTCCCCTCGGAAAGCGCAAAAGGCATATTGCCCCAGGGTAAGCCCGAAACAATATGCCTGTCATTTTACCTGTTCAGGTATTCGTCGATTCCCCTGGCCGCTGCCTTTCCCGCTCCCATAGCGAGGATCACAGTGGCGGCTCCGGTCACGGCGTCGCCTCCGGCATACACGCCCTCCTTGGTAGTCCTGCCGTTTCCTTCGTCTGCTATGATACATTTCCACTTGTTGGTATCAAGTCCCTCTGTGGTGGAGGAGATCAGAGGATTGGGGGAGGTGCCCAGAGACATGATGACCGTATCCACCTCCATCACAAACTCCGAATCCTTTATCTCCACCGGACGGCGTCTGCCGGACTCATCGGGCTCTCCCAGCTCCATCCGGATACATTTCATGCCCTTTACCCAGCCCTTGTCGTCCTCAAGGATCTCCGTGGGATTGGTCAAAAGGTCGAAGATGATGCCCTCCTCCTTGGCGTGGTGGACCTCCTCCACTCTGGCGGGAAGCTCCTCCTCGCTCCTTCGGTACACGATATGTACCTCGGCGCCAAGGCGCAGAGCGGTCCTTGCGGCGTCCATCGCCACGTTGCCGCCGCCCACCACGGCCACCTTTCTGCCGCGCATAATCGGCGTGTTGGCATTCTCGTCAAACGCCTTCATCAGATTGCTCCTGGTCAGGTACTCGTTGGCGGAGAATACGCCGTTGGCATTCTCCCCGGGGATTCCCATAAACTTGGGAAGTCCTGCTCCGGAACCGATAAACACGGCGTCAAATCCTTCCTCGTTCATCAGCTCGTCGATGGTCACGGACTTGCCGATCACTACGTTCGTCTCGATCTTTACGCCGAGCGCCTTTACGTTCTCGATCTCCTTTGCCACCACGTCCTGCTTGGGCAGACGAAACTCCGGTATTCCGTATACCAGCACGCCGCCTGCCTCGTGAAGCGCCTCAAAGATCGTCACGTCGTACCCCATCTTGGCCAGATCCCCCGCGCAGGTAAGGCCCGCGGGGCCGGAGCCGATAACGGCCACCTTTTTGCCCTTCTTCTCCGTAACGGCCGCGGGCTTGACCCCGTTCTCTCTCGCCCAGTCCGCCACAAAGCGCTCCAGCTTGCCGATGGAGATCGGCTCCCCCTTGATGCCCCGAATACACTTCCCCTCGCACTGGGTCTCCTGGGGGCACACGCGTCCGCAGACGGCGGGCAGGGCGCTGGATTCGCTGATCACATGGTACGCCTCCTCGATCGCTCCCTCCTTCACCTTCTCAATGAAGCCGGGAATGTTGATGGCAACGGGACAGCCCTTGACACACTGCGCATTCTTGCAGTTGATGCAGCGGGCCGCCTCCTCCATAGCCTCCTCTTTATTGTAGCCTAAACATACCTCTTTAAAATTTGCGGCACGTTCCTTCGGGTCCTGCTCTCTGACAGGCACTTTCTTCAATACGTCCATTTTATCCTCCATTTTCATGCGCTACCTGGCATATTTGATCAGTTACAGTTTCCGCAGCCGCCGTGGTGGGTGTCCCCCTCCTCCAGCGCGAGCATTGCCCTGCCCTCGGCAGTCTTATAGATCTGCTGACGTCTCATCGCCTCGTCAAAGTTTACCTCATGTCCGTCGAACTCAGGGCCGTCCACGCAGGCAAACTTCACCTTTCCTCCCACGGTCACACGGCAGGCCCCGCACATGCCGGTCCCGTCCACCATAATGGGATTTAAGCTGACGACGGTGGGAAGGTTCAGCTCCTTTGTGAGCAGACACACGAACTTCATCATGATCATGGGGCCGATGGCGATACACAAATCATACTGTTTCCCCTCTTCCTCCACCAGATCCTTGATCGTCTGGGTCACCATGCCGCTCCTTCCGTAGGAGCCGTCGTCCGTGGTCACATAGAGATTGCCGGCCACCGCCTCCATCTCCTTCTCCAGAATGAGGAGGCTCTTCGTCTTGCTGCCCACGATCACGTCGGCATCCACGCCGCGCTCATGGAGCCACTTCACCTGCGGGTACACCGGCGCGGCTCCCACGCCTCCCGCCACAAAGAGGATCCTCTTTTTCTTCAGCGTTTCCAAATCCTCCTTCACCAGCTCGGAGGCACAGCCCAGCGGCCCCACAAAATCCTGAAATCCGTCGCCCTCGTTTAAGCCGGCCATCTTTTTGGTCGCCGCTCCCACCGTCTGGAACACGATGGTGACAGTCCCCGCCTGGCGGTCATAATCGCAGATCGTCAACGGGATCCTCTCCCCCTCCTCGTCCGTGCGCACGATCACAAACTGTCCCGGCTCGCATGATTTTGCCACCCTTTTTGCCTCTACCTCCATCAGATAAATGTTGGCGGTAAGCTCCTGTTTTTTTACAATCCTGTACATAATCCACCTCTCTATCCCTACTCCTGGGATTCTTCTATTTCAACTAGTACATAGTTGTCGTTATCGTTCTGCAGCCGAAACAGCCGGCCGCTGTAAACATCCACCGCGTAGTAGCTTCCGGTGCGGTTCGACGTCCCGTCCGCACTCTGCAGGATCTCGGCTATCACATAATAGTATCCGGCGCCGTCGATGTCGTCCACAAACTGATACTGATATCGATACCGGTCCCCGTTCTCGGCGCCAAAATTCCCCTCCGCGTCCCATATCCTGCCGGCGTTTATCCGATCGTCCAGCACAATGCGCTCCGCGTCCGCGGTGGACACCTTCGTGTCTAACGTCAGCTGGAAAGTCCTCTCCACCACATCGCTGGTCCTCCCGTCCTCCTCGATACAGATAAACCGGAAGACGGACTCCCCCAGAGGCATATGGATCGGGCCGGTGTAGGGTGTGGAGGTCACGCTGGGATCGGTGCCGTCCGTGGTGTAATACACGTCTCCTATAGCGTCCGTGATCTCGATATCCATCGGGATCTCATACTCTCCGCTGTTTACGCTGATCGTCGGCTCCGGCAGCTTCTCTATCACAATATGATATTCCGCGACGGCAATATCACTTACGATCCCATTCTCATTGACAAAGAACGCCTTGATGAGATAGTCTCCCTTCTCGAGAAGAATGGGCGTGGTGTAAAGCTCGCTGTCCTCCGTGGGGTCGGTGCCGTCCATCGTGTAGTAGATATGGCCGTTTCCGGATGTGGTCAGCTTGAGGGGCTGTATGCTGTTATAGTAGCCCGCCTTGACGCTGAACTCGGGGGCCGCCGCCACATAGCCCTGATAGGCGGCGATCACCTTCTCATTTCCGCTTGCCAGAAGAAAATCATTGATGGTCTGATAGTCCCCTCTGTTCCGATAGATCGCGACCAGCTTTCCATAGGCGCTCTCCAGCTGTTCCTGCGTGGCATTCTTATCCGCAGTGATCTCCCGCAGCAGATGCTCATATTCTACTTTGTTGTTTTTGAGATAGTAGACCTCCGCCAGCTCCGCCTTCAGATCCACATTGCTCTCCTTTAAGTCTATGGCCCTCTCGTAGTAGACGGCCGCCTTATCGTAGAGCCCTTTCTCCACGCACTCTCTGGCCTTCTGCGTCTGATACTCCGCGGAACGGTACAGATAGAGAAAGGCGCCTCCTATCCCTCCGACAATTAAGAATAGCACAAGAAAGGCCGCTCCGGCAATCCATTTTCTGCTATTTTTTCCGCCGCCCTGCGGCGGATTCCCTTCCGCGTCTTCTTCCCGGGGTTCGACCTGCTCCAAAATGTCGTCCGCAATGCTCTTAATGGTCTGCTGTATGTCGTCGTCCAGCTCCGGCTCAAAATCGGGCACAATATGGATGTCCTCTCCGCACTGTTCACAGTAGAGAGCTCCATCCCTCATCTTGGCCCCACAATTTGGACACCTCATAAATCAAGACACCTTTCCGCTCTGCTGCAATGCCACGGATTCCACGCAATTATTCATAAGCATCGCAATCGTCATAGGCCCCACTCCGCCCGGCACGGGTGTGATCGCGCTGCATTTCTCCGCCACGCTCTCATAATCCACATCGCCGCACAGCTTGTTCTCCTCGTTTCTGTGAATCCCCACATCGATGACCACCGCTCCCTCCTTCACGTAGTCGGAGGTGATCATCCTCGGCCTGCCGACCGCCACCACCAATATGTCCGCTCTCTTCGTAATCTCCTTCAAATCCTTCGTCCGGCTGTGGGCGACGGTGACCGTCCCGTTCTCCCGAAGGAGCAAAAGCGCCATAGGCTTGCCCACGATATTGCTCCTGCCGACCACCACGCACTCTTTTCCGGCGATCTCAATGCCGGAGCGCTTCAGAAGCTGGATGATCCCCGCCGGCGTGCAGGAGACGAAGCCTCTTCTGCCAATGCAGAGCGCGCCCACGTTCTGGGGATGGAAGCCGTCCACGTCCTTGTCGGGGCGAATGACATTCAGCACCTTCTCCTCCTCAATGTGCCCGGGAAGAGGCAGCTGCACCAGGATGCCGTTTACATCCTCCCTGTCGTTCAGCTCCCCGATCAGGTCCAGAAGCTCCTGCTGGGTGGTCTCCTCGGGAAGCTCGTAGGCCAAGGAGCGGATCCCGATGTAGGCGCACGCGTTCTTTTTGTTCCTCACATAGACGGAGGACGCAGGGTCCGCGCCCACCTGGATCACCGCAAGGGTGACCTTCACCCCCTGCCTTCCAAGCTCGGCGACCCTCTCCTTCAGCTCGTCCTTGATCTGTGCGGATATCTTTTTACCGTCAATAATCTGTGTCATAGTTTCCTCGTTTCCGGGCTTATCGTTCTCAAAAAAGCCCCGTGATCACACCGTTGTCGTTCACATCGATCCTGTAGGCCGCAGGCTCCTTGGGAAGCCCCGGCATGGTCATCACCGCCCCTGTCAGGACCACCACAAAACCGGCGCCCGCAGAAACATAGGCCTCCCTCACGTTCAGCTCAAACCCCTCCGGCCGTCCCAGCCTGGTCGGGTCGTCGGAGAGAGAATACTGGTTTTTGGCCATACATACGGGGAGACGCCCAAAGCCAAGCTGCTCCAGCTTCTTAAGCTGCTTTGCCGCGGCGGGCGCAATGTTTACGCTACCCGCTCCGTAGATTTCCCTGGCAATGGTCTCGATCTTCTCCTGCAGGCTCAGATCGTCCTCATAGAGAAGCCGGAAACGGCTCTCTTTGCCGAGCGCCTCCAGCACCTTCTCCGCCAGGGCGATCCCGCCCTCGCCGCCCTTCTCCCAAACCTCCGAGAGGGCGAACTCACAGCCGCGCTCCTCACAGAAGCGGCGGACAAAGGCGACCTCCGCCTCCGTGTCGGTCACGAAGGAATTTAACGTGACCACGACGGGCACTCCGTACTTCTGCAGATTCTCTATGTGCTTTTCCAGATTGACGATCCCTCTCCGAAGCGCCTCCAGATCCTCTGTCCCCAAATCCTCCCTGGCCACGCCGCCGTTGTACTTCAGCGCGCGCACGGTGGCGACCAGCACTGCCGCATCGGGCTTTAGCCCCGCTATCCGGCACTTGATGTCAAAAAACTTCTCCGCCCCCAGATCCGCTCCGAAACCGGCCTCCGTGATGCAGTAGTCCGCGGCCTTGAGCGCGGCCCTGGTGGCTCTCACGGAATTGCAGCCGTGGGCGATATTGGCGAAGGGTCCCCCGTGCACAAAGGCCGGCGTGTGCTCTAAGGTCTGTATCAGGTTTGGCTTGATGGCGTCCTTCAAAAGCGCCGCCATCGCTCCCACCGCCTTTAAATCTCCCGCCGTCACCGGCTCTCCCGAGAGATTGTACGCCACTACGATGCGGGACAGGCGCTCCTTCAAATCCCTCATGTCGGAAGCCAGGCACAGGATCGCCATAATCTCGCTGGCCACCGTGATCACAAAGTGATCCTCCCGCACAAAACCGTCCGTCCTGCCGCCCAGACCGATCACGATATTCCGAAGGGCCCTGTCATTCATATCCTCACAGCGCTTCCAGACGATCTGGCGCGGGTCGATCCGCAGCTCGTTGCCCTGCTGGATATGGTTGTCCAAAAGTGCCGCCAGCAGATTGTTGGCGGAGGTGATCGCGTGGAAGTCACCGGTAAAGTGCAGATTCAGATCCTCCATGGGAACCACCTGGGCGTAACCGCCTCCCGCGGCCCCTCCCTTGATGCCGAAGCACGGCCCCAGGGAGGGCTCCCTGAGAGCGATCACCGCCTTTTTCCCGAGTCTGCCAAACGCCTCTCCCAGCCCAACGCTGGTCGTCGTCTTTCCCTCCCCCGCAGGGGTCGGATTGATCGCCGTCACCAAAATCAGCTTGCCGTCCGGATTGGAACGGATCTTCTCTATGTATTCGTCCGACAGCTTCGCCTTATATTTTCCGTAGAGCTCCAGCTCCTCCGGCGCGATGCCCAGACCGGCCGCCACCTCCGTGATCGGCTCAAGCACCGCCTCCTGCGCGATCTGAATATCCGTCTTCATAATCTCTCCTCCTAGATGTCCTCCAAAAGCTGCTCAAACTGTTCCATGCTCATGAGTACCTTTCTGGGCTTGGTCCCTTCCTCCTCGCCGACCACGCCGTACTCGCACAGCTGGTCCATGATCCGCGCGGCGCGGTTAAATCCCACCTTCAGCACTCGCTGCAGCATCCCGATGGACGCCTTGTCCTTGTCTATGATAAAGCGGCCAGCCTGTTCAAAATACTCGTCTCTGGCCTCAGAGTCACCTCCCGCGGCTCCTCCCGCGCTGCCGCCCTGACTGATCTTCGCCTCGATCTCCTCCGCATAGGTGTTGCCGATCGCCTGATTTTTCAGAAAGTCCACCACGTCCGACACCTCCCTGTCAGAGACGAAAGCTCCCTGTACGCGGGCCGGCTTGGAATAGCCCTGGGGGTAAAAGAGCATGTCGCCCTTTCCCAACAGCTTCTCCGCGCCGTTCATGTCCAAAATGGTCCTGGAGTCCACGCCGCTGGACACGGCGAACGCCACACGGCTGGGCATGTTGGCCTTGATCAGTCCGGTGATGACATCCACGCTGGGGCGCTGGGTGGCGATGATCAGATGGATCCCCGCCGCTCTCGCAAGCTGCGCCAGACGGCAGATCGACTCCTCCACCTCCCCGGCGGCCACCATCATCAGATCCGCCAGCTCGTCCACAATAATCACGATCTGCGGCATGGTGGCGGGCGCGTTTTCATCGCCCCTATCCCGCATCATTTTGACCTTCTCGTTGTATCCGTGGATCTCCCTCACGTTCAGCTCCGCCAGCCTGCGGTAGCGGTCGTCCATCTCCGTGACCGCCCAGTGCAGAGCGGCGGACGCCTTCTTGGGATCCGTCACCACCGGTATCAGCAGGTGGGGAATCCCGTTGTACACGCTCAGCTCCACCACCTTGGGATCCACCATAATCAGCTTCACCTCGTCCGGATGGGCCTTGTACAGAATACTCATAATCAGCGTGTTGATGCAGACGGATTTACCGGAACCGGTGGAACCCGCAATCAGCATGTGGGGCATCTTTGCAATGTCCGTCACCACCACCTTGCCGGCAATGTCCTTGCCGACGGCAAAGGCCAGGTTGGATTTAAAGTTCTGAAATTCCGAAGTCTCTAAAAGCTCCCGCAGAGAGACCGGCATAGTCTCCCGGTTGGGCACCTCGATACCGATCGCCGCCTTGCCCGGTATGGGGGCCTCCATGCGGATGTCGGTGGCCGCCAGATTCAGCTTGATGTCCTCGGTCAGGCCCACGATCTTGGACACCTTGACACCCTGCTCCGGCTGCATCTCGTAGCGGGTGACGGAGGGCCCCTGGCTGATATCGGTGATCGCCACCTTCACGCCGAAAGTGGCCAGCGTCTGCTGCAGGCGCTTTGCGGTCTCCTTCAGCTCCCGCTCGGAGTCTCCCACCGCCGCCTTGCCCTTCTGCAGCAGATTCAGGGACGGCTTTCGGTATTCCCTGGGAACCGCGCTCTTCTCCAAAGGGGCTCCTGCAGTGTCGCTATGTACCGCCGGACGGCTCGCCACCGGCTTGGGACGAGGCTCTGCAGCGGCCGTCTGCCGCTCCCTGTCGGGCGCCTGTACCGGTTTACTCTCCGCAGCCAAAAACGGATCCTCCGCTCCGGACGGCTCTAAAAAGTGCCCCACGGCCTCTGTCTCCACCGTCTCCAGCTCCTCGTCCCCTGGCGCATCGACGGCTTCCGCCGCCTCATACACGGACGGATCCAGCGTCACCTGGTGGGTGCTTCGGATCCGGATCTTCTCGAAATCAAAGACAGCCCCCGAATCCGCTCCGCTCTCCTCCGAAAAGGCGTCTTCCCCTTCGCCCTCCCGCTCGTCGGGACAGGTGATCTCATGAATGTTTTCTCCCCGCCGGTCCGTCTCTTTTTTGAGAGAAGTGTCGACCATTACGCCCGTGACCTTTTTCTCCATGCGCAGGATCCTGTCGTTTTCCTTCTCCTCCGCGCGGATCCTTCGCTCTTCCTCCCTGCGGGCGCGCTGCCTGTCCTGCTCCTTTCTGCGGACGGCCGCCTGCTCCCTGCGCCGTTTGGCGTCCTCACGGGAGAGCTCCCGTATCCGGCTCCCGCCGCTTCGCACGCCGCTTAAAAACGAGCGCTCTGTGAGAAGGATCAGGCTGATCACGGAGCACAAAAGCACCAGAAGGATGGTGCCTATGGTTCCCAGATAGTGCTGTAACAGGTAGGCGACGCTTCCGGCGAGCACGCCTCCGCCCTTTCTGCCGTCGCTGCAGAAAAGATAGATCGCTCCCGCGTCGTAGCGGTCCATATCCCCCGACATTCCGGCCACGAGATCGCAGACCACCCCCGCCATCAGAAAGAGCGCCACGCCCGCCGCCAGCTTCCGCACCGCGGTGGGGTTGCCCCGGTTGGCAAACCAGAACGCAAACGCCAGAAACAAAAGGATCGATGCAATATACGCGGTAAATCCAAACAGTCCGAAAAGAACGCCGCTGATCGAATCCCCGACGGAACCGATAATGCCAAAATTACAGAAAAACAAGATCAGCGTCACCGCAAAAAGGACAATCAGGCCGATCTCATGAAACAGCGCGCTGTCCTTTTCCATCTGTTCCGGGTCAGCCTTTCTGCCGGTTGTGCTTTTTTTTCGGGAAGATGATGTTTTTTTGCCGGATGCCGATGCCATCTTCATCCTACCTCTCTGCCTTAATAGTCGTATTTCCAAAAGGATCGAAAAATAAATATACTTATTTAGTATACCATCATTGTCCTCTCTTTTCAATCATCAAATGTAAACTGCGGATCGCCTTGTCAATCCCGCCCACCTCGTCAATAATACCGTTGTCCACGGCTTCCTCCCCCACAAGGATCGTTCCCACATCCTTTGTGAGCACGCCGGTCTCCATCATCATCGCCTCAAAGCGCCCGCGCTCCACCCGACAGTGACGGCATACAAACCCCGTGATCCTGTCCTGGATCGACTTGAAATAGTCAAACGTCTGCGGGACCCCGATGACGGTGCCGTTCATCCGCACCGGATGGATCACCATGGTGCCGCTGGGAACGATATAGGAGTAATCCGTGCTGACCGCGATGGGAACGCCGATGGAATGACTCCCCCCAAGCACCAGCGACACGGTAGGCTTGCTCAGGGACGCAAGCATCTCCGCGATGGCAAGCCCAGCCTCCACATCCCCTCCCATGGTGTTTAAGATCACCAGGACCCCCTGGATGTCCTTGCTGTCCTCGATCGCCGCAAGCTGGGGCAGGATATGCTCATACTTGGTGGTCTTGGAATTGCTGGACAGATTGTCATGCCCTTCGATCTCCCCGATGATGGACAAAAGATGAATGGTGTGGTGCTCCTCGTTCTCATTCAGGGTAAGCTGCCCCGTCTGTTTGATCCGTTCCTCCTGCTTTTCCTCCGACTGCTCCCTCTGCTCCCGCTTCTTACTCTCGTCCGGATTTTCCCTGTCGTTTCTGCCGTCGTTTCCTTTGGATTGGTTCTGTCTGTTCTCCACGGTCTGACCGCCTCCCTTTTATTTCGGTTTTATTTTCGGTTTTCCTGTCCTGTGCTATCTGGTTTCCCTAACACAGAAAGACCATACCGAAGCGTCTTCGGTACAGTCCCTCTTACTATTTCACGGATTTTATTTTTTATGCGGTTTTGATGCGGCCCCAGGGGAACGCGCGTCAGATATCATAATCGTCGTCGTCCGGCACCGGATAATCGTAGCCGTCGTAGGCCCCGATCGTCTTTTGGCTGTAGTCCATAGGCTTGTGCTCCCGCCGCTTCGGCAGAGGAAGCGGGTTGTCCAAAAGCTTCACCTGCTTCGTCTCCCCCCGGACGGTGACCGTCACCACCTTCCCCGGCTCTCCGGCCCCCTTTGCGGCAGGCTCCGGCCGCTTTTGCGGCTCCGGTTGGCCTTGCGGTTCCGGATCCGGTTGCTTTTGCAGTTCCGGCTGGCCTTGCGGTTCCGGATTCGGCTGCTTTTGCAGTTCCGGCTGGCCTTCCTCCCCTGCCCCGGCCGAAATCACAGCTCCGCCTCCCAGCTGGGAGAGGCTTACGCCCGCCAGGATTCCGGCAGAGAGTAAAATCCACATATCGGCGTCCGAGGCGGCAGGCAGCACCCCAAAGAGGGCCGCCCCCGTCAAAAACAGCGCGGCGGGAGTCCACACGCCCATCTGCCTTGACTCCCTGCAGACCCAGAAGCTAAAAATGCCCACACTGCACAAAAGAAGCGGCACCATATCCCAGGGATGGCACGCCGAAGCGCTGGAAAAGGGCATCCGAAACACCCCGGGCGTATCGCCGCCCCAGACGGAAAACGGCGTCCCTGACACCACGCGCCCAAGCCCTATGTCCATTCCGGCCAACAGGGAAAATCCCACGGCCGCCGCAAACATCCCAACGACACAGGCAGCCGTCCGGTCAGAGACCCGCTCCGTCCCCCGGCCGTTTTGCCAAACGCCAGCCACCATGACCAGGAGCACGGCGATCCCCACGGGATCCAGATACGTCAGCGCCCCCGCCGCCAAACCGGCGCAAAGCCCCCATCCGATTCTCTTTCCCTTTCCCAGAACAAAACAGGAGGCCAAAAGCAGCGCTGCGCCGGTCAGAAACAGGAGCAGGGCACTGGGGGAAAGGCTAAGCGCCCTGCCCGCCAGGTACGGCGATGTGACGGCAAAAAAAAGCGCCGTCATAGCGGGCACAACTCCGGACAGTCTCCGCACTGCCGCATACAAAAGCAAAAGGGCCGCCGCCTGCAGGATCATCTGAAGCCAGATCCCCGCCGCCAGCTTGTTGCCGAACAAAAGAAACACAAAGTGCAAAAGATACAGGTACACGCTCACGATCCGGTGGGAAAAGGGCGGGATCACGCTTCCCTCCCCCACCATAGCATACTCAAAATATTCGTTGGTGGACACGCCGCCGGAAAGCCCTCCCAGACGCAGAAAAAGACCCGCCGCAAGGAGCGCCAAAAAAAGCGCGCCCTCCGCCAGAATCCTTTTCCTTCCCTTCCAGGAAGGAAGCTTCCTCCCCTTTCGTTTGACGATACCGGCCGCCCACGAAAGGCCCCCTCCCAAGAGAAGGAGCGCGCAGCAGAGGATAAGGCTTCCCAGGATCGGATACGACATTTGGGCACAGAAGCGCACCGCCCCCAGGTACATCCCCCCCAGCGCAAGAAGCGTGTAAAACGCCCATATGACATAACTGAAAAAATTTTTCTTCCGGATCATTTCAGTACCTTTTCAATATTATAGCGGGGTCTATGCTTCACTTCGATATAAATTTTGCCGATATACTGTCCCACCAGCCCGATGGCAAGAAGCTGTACGCCGCCCAAAAACCAGATCGACAAAATTAAGGAGGTCCAGCCCGGCACAACATGCCCCGTAAAGAAGGAGATCAGCGCATAGATCGCCGCTATCACCGATGCGAAGATAATGAACATCCCCACTCCCAGGATCAGGCTGATCGGCTTCACACTGAAGGAGGATATCCCGTTAAAGGCCAGCGCCAGCATTTTCTTCAAAGGATATTTGGATTCGCCCGCCACTCTCTCCTTGCGGTCATAGTAGACCATATCGGTCTGATATCCGATCAAAGGCATCATTCCCCGCAAAAACAGATTGGTCTCCTTGTACAGGGAAAACTGCTCCACCGCTCTCCTGGACATCAGGCGGAAATCCGCATGGTTGTAAACGGTTTTTACACCCATCAGCTCCATCACCTTGTAGAACCCCTGCGCCGTGGTGCGCTTGAAGAAGGTGTCCGTCTTGCGCTCCCTGCGCACGCCGTACACAATGTCACAGCCCGCGTGAAACTTATCGATCATCTCCTCGATCACCGCCGTGTCATCCTGAAGATCCGCGTCGATGGACACCGTCACATCGCTCATGTCCTTCGCCGTGATCAATCCGGCCGTCAGGGCAAACTGATGGCCCACGTTGCCCGCGAGCTTCACGCCGCACACCTGCGTAGGATGCGCCCTGTGCTCCTCCTCAATCAGCTCCCAGGTACGGTCCTTGCTGCCGTCGTTTACAAAGAGAAGAAAACTGTCGTCTGCAATTTTTCCTTTTTGGATCAGATCGTCCAGCACTCCCCGCAGCGCCTCGGAGGCGATCTTCAGCACCTCCTCCTCGTTATAGCACGGGACTACAATCGCCAATTTATCCATAGTGTCCTCCGTATTCAAAGAATCGTCTTCCTCACTCATCCCAGTTGTGATAGACCGCCTGCACGTCGTCGTCATCCTCCAGAAGATCCAGCGTCCTCTGCAGATTCTTCACCGCGGTCTCATCGGTCAGCGCCACATAATTCTGCGGGATCATGGTGACCTCCGCGCTCATCATGGGAACGCCCGCGTCCTCCAGCGCCTTGCGGACCGGCTCCAGGCCGTCGGGATCGGTCAGCACCTCGTAACTGTCCTCCTCCTCCGAGAAATCCTCCGCGCCGGCATCTAACGCCAGCATCATCAGATCGTCCGCCTCCGTGTCGCACTCCTCCTTGTCCACGATGATCTGTCCCTTTTTGTCAAACATAAAGGACACGCAGCCGGGCGTACCCACATTTCCCTGTCCCTTGGTAAAGGCGCTCCTCACGTTCGCCGCCGTGCGGTTCTTGTTGTCCGTAAGCGCGTCCACGATGATGGCGATGCCGTTTGGCCCGTATCCCTCGTATGTAACATACTCATAGTTTACGTTGCCCACATCGCCTGCCGCCTTCTTGATGCCCCTCTCAATGGTATCGTTCGGCATATTGTTGGCCTTCGCCTTGGCGATAACGGTCGCCAGCTTAAAGTTGTTGCCTGGGTCGGGACCGCCCTCCTTTACCGCCACCGCGATCTCACGGCCGATAATGGTAAAGATCTTGCCCTTTGCGGCGTCGTTCTTTTCCTTTTTATGTTTAATGTTCGCAAATTTAGAATGTCCAGACATAATCCTGCTCCTTTTTTAGTATTCTCTTTGTTTGGCAATCTCTTTCATCATAGCACTAATTTCCATTTTCTTCAAGGTCGGATTCCTTCGCGCCCTCCTCCTTTTCCTCCGCAGGCAGGCGGGTGAGCAGAACGCTGGTGATCATCTTGTTCTCCACCGAGAGCACCTTGAAATTGTAGCCGTCATGGTTGACGTCGAAGGACTCGTCCGGCTCCGGTATGCGGTCCATCCTGGAGATCAGGTACCCGTTGAGGGTCTCAAAGTCCTCGTTGTCAAAGCGGATCCCGAAGCGCTCCTCCAGCTCCTCCAACGGGGTCTTTCCCTCGATGACATACTCATCCTCGCTCTTCTCCTCAATGTACTCCTGGTCCTCGTCATACTCGTCCTGGATGTTGCCGACGATCTCCTCCAGAATGTCCTCCATAGCGAGAAGCCCGTCCGTCTGGCCGTACTCGTCCACCACAATGACCATCTGCAGCTTATCCCTCTGCATCTCCCGAAAGAGCTCGTCGATGTTTTTGGTCTTTGGCACAAAGCGGGGATCGCGCAGAAGCTCCTTCAGCTCCTTCACCGGACACTCCAGCTTCTCCTCACACTGGTAGAACCGCATCGCGTCCTTCAAATGCAGGATCCCCACGATGTGATCGATATTTTCCTCGTAAACGGGATAACGGCTGTTCTGCCCCTCCAGCATGAGGCGGATCGCATCCCTGAGTTTGGTTGCGCCGTCGATGGCGACGATGTTGCTTCGGTGCGTCATGATGTTCTGGGCTTCCTTATCCCCCAGCTCAAAGATATTGGATATCATCTTCGCCTCACTGGCCTCGATAACGCCCTGCTCATGACCCTCATTGACCATGTCGATGATCACTTCCTCGGTCACATCGTTCTCATCCTCTTTTCCTCCGGCTCCGAAGAGAAACAGGATCCCTCCGGCAGTCGCCTTCACCAGACCGTTCACGGGCGAAAGGATCCTGGTGACTGCATACATGGGATTGACAAAAAAATACGCCCACTTGTCCGGTATCCTGGCCGCGATCTTCTTCGGCAGAAGCATCCCGAAGGTCAGAAGTATGTAGAGCAGGGCAAGCAGCGACACCGCCGTCACGCAGCCGGCGATCACACTCGCGGGAAGCCTGTCCAGATCCGGCGCATACTCCCGGATCAGGCCAAACAGCCCCCGCAGGGCATTCTCCCACACTCCCAGATAAAAAGCCCCCACGATCATGTGGATCAGAATGACGGCCAGCTGCAGCGTGTAGTCGTAGACAGAAGGGTCGTCGATCAAAAGCTTCAGCCTCACGGACTTTTTGTCCTTATCCTCCTCCGCCCTGCGCTCCGTCTCCCTCTCGTTCAGGTTTCCCAGGGCTGCCTGGAAGCCGTAAAAAAATACGTCGATCAGGATCAAAAGCAAAAATAATAGTATACTGGCCGTAGGCCCACTGTCGTCCATGTAAAAAATTTCCTCTCTTTTGCAATTTACTGCGATTTTTCTAAATATACCATTTCTGTCTCTGTTCGTCAAGGACACAACAGGAAACCCTCCGCTATGTATCCAGCTCCAGACTGATCATCAGGGCGTGATTTACCTTGCGCATGATCTCCCCGTCCAAATGGCATACCTTATCCTTGAGCCGCTTTTTGTCTATCGTGCGCAGCTGCTCCAAGAGCACCACGGAATCCTTATCCATGTCGTAGAGCGCGGAGCTCAATTCGATATGCGTAGGCAGCTTCGCCTTGTTCATCTTAGAGGTAATGGCCGCGCAGATCACCGTGGGGCTGTGTCTGTTTCCCACGTCGTTCTGCACGATGAGGACCGGACGGATCCCTCCCTGCTCCGATCCCACCACCGGACGAAGATCCGCGTAATAAACATCTCCTCTTCTCATTTCTCCTCCATTCCGCCGCCCGGCCGGGCCGGCTCATCAGCTCTCGATAGGAAAAGTATTGCCGATTTATCCGGAGGTATTCAATTTATTTCCCTTTCTCTGTTTCAAACCGTCCCGGGAAGCATACGTCTGCCGCCGCGCAGATAAACCCTGGGAAGCCGCTTTCCCAGATCGCAGACCAGCTCATAGTTGAAACGCCCCGACAGATCCCCGAGAAGCTCCGCGCTTATGTGCTCCCCTCCGTCATATCCAAGAAGCGTCACCCGATCGCCCTCGGCGGCCTCCGGAATGTCCGACACGTCCACCATGAACTGATCCATACAGACCCTTCCCAAAATGGGCGCCCGCTTCCCGCGGATCAGGACATACCCTTTGCCGGAGAGCGCTCTGGGGTAGCCGTCGCCGTAGCCCAAAGGGACGGTGGCGACCCGCGTGTCCCCTGCCGCGGTGAAGGTGCCGCCGTAGCTTACGCTGTCCCCCGCGTGTATGGTCTTTACATACACAACGGTGCTGTAGAGCGACAGCGCGGGGCGAAGCGCCACGCGATCCCTGCTCACCTCCGCCGAGGGGTACAGTCCGTACAGCGTGATCCCCGCCCTCACCAGGTCCAGAGACATCTGCGGCAGCTCCAGAATCGCCGCGCTGTTGGCACAGTGGCGCAGCGGGACACAGAGTCCAATCTCCCTCTCTATCCTCTCGGTAAAGCGCACGAACCGGCGGTACTGCTCCTTCGCGCTGCTCTTATCCCTCTCATCGGCTCTGGCAAAGTGGGTGAAGATCCCCTCGATTTCGATCCACCGCGCAAGTCCCTCGTCCTCCAGGATCTGCCGAAGGAACGCAAGGCCGGAATCCTCCGGCAAAATGCCGATCCTTCCCATGCCGGTGTCCACCTTGACGTGAACCTTTGCGGGGCTTCCCACACGCTCCGCCGCACGGGCCAGCTTCCTCACCGCATCCATGCGAAACACCGCCGGACGAATCCCCTGCCGCACCAGTCTCTCGTAGCTGTAGGGGAAGGTATATCCCAAAATGAGGATGGGCTTTTCTATGCCGGCATCGCGCAGAGCAAACGCTTCCTCGGCCGTCGCCACCGCAAAACCGTACAGAAAGTCCAAGGGCTCCAAAACCTGCGCTATGGGCACGCTCCCGTGGCCGTAGCCGTCCGTCTTGATCACACCGATTATCCCAGCCTCCGGCGCAATGTTTTGCTTCATATGCTCCATGTTGGACACCACCGCGTCCAGATCCACCTCTACATAGCCCCGGGCACAGGCCGCAAACCTCTCCTCTGTGTCTCTTCCGTCTTGTCCTGTCATCTTTGTATTCTCCCGTCTCCCTGATCCTCTTTTCCCGCTTCCCGCCGCATAGAACCGGCTCCACACACGGCCGTGGAGGACGCGACCGCCTCCGCAATGTCAAGCGCCATACACCCGCGCTCCCCCTTTGCGCGGGCCGCGGCATCCCCCGCGCAGGCGTGAAGGTACACGCCCACGGCCGCCGCGTCGTATGGCTCCATCCCCTGGGCCATCATACCGCAGATCACTCCGGCGAGCACATCGCCGCTGCCCGCCGTGGCCATACCGCTGTTTCCCGCAAGGTTCACACAGACGGCTCTTCTCTCCGCGCAGACAAAGGTTCTTGCGTCCTTCGCCACTACGACCGCATGGAGCTCTTGGGCGAGTTTGGTCCCATAGGCGGGCAGGTTCCCCTTCAGCTCGGAAACGGTTCTGCCGGTCAGCCGGGAGAGCTCCCCCACATGGGGCGTCAGGATCACGCTCCTGCCCTCCTTTGCCTGTCCGGCCAGCCGTTCTTTCACCTCTTCGTCTCCGGCCAGAAGATTGAGCGCGTCCGCGTCCAGAAGAAGCGGAAGATCCGTCTCATACACTGCCCGCCGCAGAACGGCCCCGGCCTCCTCACTCGTTCCAAGCCCCGGGCCGATACCGATCACATCCGCCCAGCGGACACTCTCGCCAAAGTCCTCCCAGGCGCCCAAAAGCGCCTCCGAAACCCCCGTCTGGAGGATCGTCCGATTCTCCTCGGGCGTCAGCACCTTCACCATTCCGGCCCCCGACCGGTAAGCCGCCCTGGCGCTCAGCACCGCGGCTCCCGCCATCGAAACGCTTCCGGCGATCAGGAGCACCTTCCCAAAGGTCCCCTTGTTTCCGGCGGGGTCCCGCCGCGGCAGAAGCGCAGCCACCGCCTCGTCGTAATAGAACATCCCCGGCTCCTCCCCGTAGAAGCTCTGCTCCGTGATCCCCACATCCGCGCAGACCACCTCTCCGGCATAGTCACGGCCGGGATAAAACATCAGCCCTCTCTTGACAAAGCCAAAGGTCACCGTAAGGTCGGCCCGAAACGCGCACCCCATCACCGCGCCGGTGTCGGAATGGATGCCGCTGGGCAGATCCAGGGCGACCTTAAACCCCTCCAGCTCGTTGCAGAACGCGACGGCCTCCGCATAGATCCCCGAAACATCCCGGGACAATCCCACGCCGAAAATGGCATCCACGATAATAGTATATTCCTCTCGGAGCGGTTTGCCCCCAAAATTTACCGGATAGTGTGTCAAAATCCGGATCTGCTCCTCCCACTGCGGGGACGCTTTGTCCCGGGCCTTGGGGCCGTCTATAATCCCCCACACCTCCACGTCATAGCCGGCCTCCGCAAGAAGCCTGGCGAGCGCCACACCGTCGCCGCCGTTGTTGCCGCAGCCTGCGGCGATCAACACCCGTTTCTGCCGGCGCGGCAAGCTGTGAAAGCGCTCCTCGATGGCCTGGAAGGCCGCCAGGGCTGCCCTCTCCATCAGCACCATGCCGGGGATCCCCGTCCGCTCTATCGTGTTTTTATCATACCGTTTCATCTCCGCCGCCGTCACCAGATATTTCATCGTCCGACCCTCTCCTTCCCGCATCCGTCTCCGGATCCGTGATCCTTGATTTTTCCTAAACGGAAAAAGGAACCACCGGTCGGTGGCTCCCGCAATTCCTCCTGCTTTCAGGGATGCCTGCTCTCCCCTGTCAGGCGTCCCCCTTCGATTCTGGCTGCGCGGTCTTCGCCGCCTCGTCCGCCGCCTGCATCTTCAGGATATCCTCCAGGATCCGGTCGTTGGGGGACGGTTCCTTTGTCTTCTCCCTTCTTCTGACCGGTTCCTCCCTGGGCCGCTCGGCCCCGGGCTGAAAGTGCACGTCAAAGATATCGACCACATCCGATCCGAAAATATCGTGCATATAGGAATAGATCTCTCGGTTTCTCTGCTCCATCTCCTGTTTTCGGATCAGCCGCTTTTTCAGATCGATGCGCACCCTGGTCACCCAATCGGAAATCTGATTGATCTCCGTCAGATTCTCCTGCATGGTGTCATAACAGTACTCCATGGTCATCGTCATCAGCCGGATGTTGATCCGGTCGATCTCGCGGGGGATCTCGATCAGCTCATCCTGATAAGCGGAAAGCTTCGCGTTACAGTCCTCCACCAGGCGCCTGTGCTCCGCCAGCTTCTTCTCCAGCTTTTTATCCTTCGTCTGATCCGCCTCATCCGCCATCTCCATGATCTCGCCCATCAGCTTCTTCTTCAGCTTGCGGATCTCCTTGGTCTCCGTATTCAGCTTGCCCTGTCTCTTGAGCAGAGCGTTCAACTGATCCTCCATGCTTTTGACGGAGCTTCGCCCCAGCTCATCCAACAGGCGATACCACTTGCTGTCCAGCGTCAGGACGGGGATCTCCTTGCCCTGAAGCGCCCTCTCAAACTGCTCCGCTTTTCTCTTGCCTTCCTTACTCTCCCTGCGCCCCATACTTATCGCTCATTCTCCTTCATATAACGGTTAATGTTGTAGGATAGCTTCATCAGGCTGTCGGACAAATGTACGTTCTCCACCTGAACCCCCTCAGGCACATTCAGATCCACATGTGCAAAATTCCAGATCGCCCGAATACCGTTCTGCACCAGCCGGTCCACGATCTTCCCCGCGCTCTCTTTCGGGATCGTGAGAACCGCAATCTCAATGTCATTCTCCCTCACAAACTGCTCCAGCTCCCGTATGTGTCTGACCTTGACGCCCCGGACATCCTGTCCGACCAGGCTCTCGTTGCAGTCAAAGATCCCCCGAAACAAAAATCCTCTGCGCTCAAAGTTCATGTAATTTCCCAAGGCTCTGCCCAGATTTCCGGCGCCGATGATCACCAGATTATGGGTCCGGTCCAACCCCAGTATCTTGCCGATCTCATTGTACAAATATTCTACGTTATAGCCGTATCCCTGCTGACCGAAACCGCCAAAGTTGTTGAAATCCTGTCGGATCTGGGAGGCGGTGACCTTCATCCTCTCACTCAGTTCCTGGGAGGATATCCTCTCCACCCCCTCGTCCTTCAGTTCCCCCAGATAGCGGAAATATCTGGGAAGCCGTCCGATCACGGCCTGTGATATCTCTTTCTCTTCCAATGGTGTTACCTGCCTAACTTTGTGGGAATTTATTCTTATTATACCATATGTTAAAAAACTGTCAATGAATTGACAGGACAAATTCTTAAGGGTAAAATGGATGGGACGCGCCCGACCATTCTACTGCAGAAAGCTATTATGAAAAGCTGCTACGAAAAGCTATTACGGAAAGCAACTATGAAAAGCTGCTACGGAAAGCAACTGCGAAAGGAGTCCACATGATACTCTCCTGTCAAAATATATCCAAGGCCTTTGGGGAAAATACGGTTCTGCAAAATGTCAGCTTTCACATCGAGGACCATGAGAAGGCCGCGATCGTGGGGATCAACGGAGCGGGCAAGACCACGCTTCTGCGCATCATCGTGGGCGAAATGAGCGCCGACGACGGCATCGTGACGCTCTCGAAGGGAAAGACCCTCGGCTACCTGGCGCAGAACGACGCCCTGAATACCGCCAACACCGTTTACGCCGAGCTTCTCTCCGTCAAGCAAAAGCTCATCGACATCGAGCGGCGGATGCGCGAATGTGAGGAGCGGATGAAACAGGCGGAGGGCTCTGTCCTGGAGGAGCTGATGCGGCAGTATACCTCCTTAAACCACGCCTTTGAGATGGGGGACGGCTACGCCTATAAAAGCGAGCTGGTCGGCGTCCTGAAGGGTCTGGGGTTTGAGGAAGCCGATTTTGACAAACCCGTCTCCACCCTTTCCGGCGGTCAGAAGACCCGGGTCGCCCTGGGAAAGCTTCTGTTAAAAAGCCCCGACCTGATCCTTTTGGACGAGCCCACCAACCATCTGGACATGGGCTCCATCGCCTGGCTGGAGACCTATCTTCTCAACTATAAAGGCGCCGTGCTGATCGTTTCCCACGACCGCTTTTTCTTGGACCGCATCGCCACCAAGATCCTGGAGATCGACCAGTCCAGGGCGACCTCCTTTCAGGGAAACTACTCGGACTACGCCGTAAAAAAGGAACAGCTGCGCACCGCCGCCCGAAACGCTTATCTCAACCAGCAGCGCGACATCCGGCACCAGGAGGAAGTGATCGAAAAGCTCAAGTCCTTCAACCGCGAGAAATCCGTCAAGCGCGCGGAGAGCCGCGAGAAGATGCTGGATAAGATCGAAGTACTGCAAAAGCCCTCCGAGGCCAAAAGCGATATGCGGCTGAAGCTGACGCCCTGCGTCACCAGCGGAAACGACGTCCTGACCGTGGAGGGCCTTGGCAAATCCTTCGGAGACAACGTCCTCTTCCGGAACGTAAATTTTGAAATCAAGCGCGGCGAGCATGTGGCCGTCATCGGGGACAACGGGACGGGAAAGACCACGCTTCTCAAGATCTTAAACCGCCTCCTTGCGCCGGACGAGGGCACCTTCCGCCTGGGAACCAACGTTGAGATCGGTTACTACGACCAGGAGCATCACGTGCTGCACAGCGAAAAGACTCTGTTTGAGGAGATCTCGGACGATTATCCCTATCTCACTAACACCCAGATCCGCAGCACACTGGCCGCCTTTCTCTTCACGGGCGAGGATGTCTTCAAACAGATCAAGGATTTGAGCGGCGGGGAGAGAGGGCGCGTATCCCTGGCGAAGCTTATGCTGGGAAACGCCAATTTTCTCATTCTGGACGAGCCCACCAACCACCTGGATATCCAGTCCAAGGAGATCCTGGAGGACGCCTTAAACGCCTATGAGGGCACCGTGCTCTATGTGTCCCACGACCGCTATTTTATCAATAAGACCGCCCATCGGATCCTGGAGCTGACCGCCTGTCAGTTTGTAAACTATATCGGAAATTACGACTATTATCTGGAAAAACGAGAGATTCAGACGGCCGCTCTCGCCTCTGCGTCCTCCGGACAAAAGGAAGCCCCTCCGGACGCCCTGCCGGAGGGGACGAAGTCCCTTGCCCCCTCTTCCCCCGACTCCGACGGGAAGCTGGACTGGAAGGCTCATAAGGAGGAGCAGGCGAAGCTGCGCAAGCGGGAAAACGACCTGAAAAAATGTGAGGAACAGATCGCCTCCCTGGAGGAGCGCCTGAAGGAGATCGACGCCGAGATGTCCGACCCTTCCGTCAGCACACAGGCGACAAAGCTCCAGGAGCTTGCCCTGGAGCACGAGTCGGTTCGTCAAAAGCTGGAGGCTCTCTACGAGCAGTGGGAAAACCTGGCGGAATAAACCGCGCCGGCTTTCATTTAACTGCATTTTACTGCTGCAGCAGCTCGTCCAGCGTCCCGCGGATCGCCCGAATGAAATCCAGGCTGTTTAAGATCACAGGGTTCTTGCAGGTGGAGATCAGGGACAGGCTCTTGGTCATCTTGCCGTCCTCCACCGTCTTGATGCACGCCCTTTCCAGCTTGTCCGCAAAGTCCTGAAGCTCTTTGATGCCGTCCAGCTCTCCGCGCTTTCTCAGGGCTCCCGTCCACGCAAAGATCGTGGCGATGGAGTTGGTGGAGGTCTCCTCCCCCTTTAAGTGCTTGTAATAATGCCGCTGCACCGTGCCGTGGGCAGCCTCGTACTCATAGACGCCGCTTGGGGAGACCAGCACGGAGGTCATCATGGACAGATCGCCGTAGGCGGTGGCCACCATATCCGACATCACATCGCCGTCATAGTTTTTGCAGGCCCAGATAAAGCCTCCCTCCGAACGAATCACCCGCGCCACCGCGTCGTCAATCAGCGTGTAGAAATAGGTAATGCCAAGCTCCTCAAATTTTGCCTTGTACTCGGCATCGTAGATCTCCTGGAAAATATCCTTGAAGGTGTGGTCGTATTTCTTGGAGATCGTGTCCTTGGTGGCAAACCAGAGATCCTGTTTCGTGTCGACGGCATAGCCGAAGCAGGCGCGCGCAAAGCTGGAGATCGATTTCTCCGTGTTGTGGATCCCCTGCAGGATCCCCGCCCCGTCAAACTCATGGATCAGCTCCACGGTCTTCGTGCCGTCGGCGGCGGTAAACACAAGCTCCGCCTTCCCCGGCCCGGGAACTTTAATTTCCGTATTTTTGTAGACATCCCCGTAGGCATGACGGGCAATGGTGATGGGCTTTGTCCAGTTGCTGACATAGGGCACGATCCCCTTGACCAGGATGGGCGCGCGGAACACCGTGCCGTCTAAGATGGCGCGGATGGTGCCGTTGGGACTCTTCCACATCTCCTTTAGGTCATACTCCTTCATCCTCGCCGCATTGGGCGTGATGGTGGCGCATTTTACGGCAACGCCGTACTTCAGCGTGGCATTGGCGGAATCCACCGTCACCTGGTCGTCGGTCTGATTGCGGTTCTTCAGGCCCAGATCATAATACTCCGTCTTTAAGTCGATATAGGGGAGCAAAAGCTCGTCCTTGATCATCTGCCAGAGAATCCTGGTCATCTCATCGCCGTCCATCTCCACCAGCGGCGTTTTCATCTGAATTTTGTCCATACTCTTAACCTCTTCTTTCTTTTTTATGTCCATCCATTTTATGTCTATCCATGCTGCAGGCCCATCCTCGCTCGGACTCGCTTCTTCGGCCTTGCTTCTTCACGCAGCCTCGCTTCTTCCATTCAGCCTCGCTCATATTCGGATTTGCTCTGATTGGACCGCTTTATTCGGCCTCGCTCTCCGCGGCCTTCCTCTCATACGCCTCGTGCAGGCCGCTCTTTACCATATTGTCATAGGCGTTGATCATGTGCTGGTGCGCAAGCTGTTCCGCCAAATCCGCGTCCCCCGCCTTGATCGCCTCCATGATCTTCTCATGCTCCTCATTGGACTTGGGGCCTCTGTTCGCGTTGGACAGCGTCTTTTTCCGCACTCGCAGCACATACTGGTGAAAGTCCTTCAACTGGTGCTCCAGCATCTTGCTGTCGCACGCCTCGTACAAAATATCGTGAAAACGGTTGTCCAGCTCCGCAAGCTGCTCCAGGTGTCCCTTGCCGGCATGAAACTTCGCCAGATAGACGTTCTCCTCCATCTCCTCCATCTGTTCCTCAGTGATATGCTCCGTGGCCCAGCGGGCGCACAGCCCCTCCAGAAGGGACCGGATCATATAGATATCCTTCACGTCCTTCTCCGTGATCCCCGTCACATAGGCGCCCTTGTTGGGGATGATCTGGATCAGCCCCTCCAGCTCCAGCTGGCGGAACGCCTCCCTCACAGGGGTGCGGCTCACTCCCATCTCCTCGCCGATGGCGACCTCCTTCAGCTCCTCCTGCTCCTCATACTTCCCGCTCAGAATATCGTCTCTCAGCTTGTGGAACACGCGGCCTCGCAGAGAATACTTGTCCGTCACTTCCTGCTTAACGTTATAATTTTTCACCTTTCCCACTCCATTCTCCCCAGACCGGGACAGCTCCCGGCCGCAGCGGAAAATTATGTATTTCTCGTATCATTGTATACAATCATACGAGAAGTGTCAATATCTTTTGTAAATTTAACGGAAAAACAAAAGGCCCGGCAAAGAACGCTCTACTCCGCCTCCAAGAGCCTGCGGACGTTGACCATGCCCCACCCCTGTTTGTTCCACTCCTCCTCCAGGTCCGTGGCGGTGAGCGTCAGCTTCTGCCGAAACTCCTCCCTGTCCGCCTGGGGATTGCGCTGATAAAAAAGAGCCGCCACCCCCGAGACAATGGGCGTGGACATGGAGGTGCCGCTCTTGCTCACATAGGCATAGGAAAGCTTTGAGCCGTTTTGACGAAAAAAGACGTTGCAGGACACGATATCCGTCCCGGGAGCCACAACATCCGGCTTCCTGAGAGGAGCCAGCGCCTGTCCCCTGCCCGAGTAGGTCTCGCACCTTCTCGGGTCGTTCCGGCAGGCGGGCCCGTCGTGACAGCCCACGGTAATGATATTTTTGCTCTGTCCCAAAAGGGAGATCGAACCGCTCGCCGGCCCTTTGTTTCCGGCGGCGCACACCACCGTGATCCCGCTGGCGCAGACCCTCTCCAGCAGCTCCCGCAGAGCATGTTCCTTGTGCCGCTCATTCAGGGAGCCGATCCCCACGGAAATATTCAGGATCCGGATATGATATCTCTCCCGCTGCTCCAGCACCCATTTCAGCCCCGCCAGCATATCTTCTGCTTTTCCGTCGCCGTTATGATCCAGCACCTTCCCCACCACCAGGTTCACGCCCGGAGCGATCCCACGATATCTGCCCCGGGAAGCGGCTCCGCTGCCGCAGAGGATCCCGCACACATGCGTGCCGTGGCCGCTGTCGTCATAACGGTAATTCCGGCCGTTCACAAAATCCCGAAAGGCGATCGGTTTTCCCTCCAGATCGGGATGCTGGCCAATGCCGGTGTCGAGAACCGCCACCGTAATGCCCCGTCCCGCCTGGGGACCGATCCCCTCCGGAAGGTCAATCAGTCTTCTCACCCGCTGCATAAAAATTGCCCTGACACTCTTTCTTTATCCTATGTCAGGACAATCTCTTTTGGCACTCTTTCGTTATATCCTGTTTTTCACAAAGCTTCCCGCCAGGAGAAACATTCCGGTGAGCAAAAAGGCCGTTCCGATCAGCCACTTAAGGATGCGGGGGACCCCGCCGCCCGCAAGGGTTCCGCCGCCCATAGAGGTTCCGCTGTCTGCAAGGTTCCCGCTGTCTGCGTCCGCATCGGGCGCCGCCATATCGTTTAACGTCGTGGTCTGGATCACATAATCGGGGTTTAGAGCCGTGCCGTCCCCGTAAATGCCGTACGTTGACAGAAAGCTGGTGTCAAAGCGCACACAATCCACGCCGTCCACATACAATCTCATAACCGGAACACTTTCAAGCTGGCCGTTTCGATCCATGAGAACCATCTGCACACCGGTGTCCGCAAAGCGCTCCGGCACCGGAAGCGTCACGGTGAGCAGCTGCCTTCCGGTCTTGTTGATGGGGATCCCGCTGTTATCCGTCAGGGACATCTCATACAGCTGGATGTCCTCCGGCATGGGCTGCCTGAGATTCCTCTCAAAGGCCCGGGCGGCGTCAGCGCGCCTTTCATCCGTCACTTCCCAGACGGAGAGCGTGTAATTTCTCACGGCTCCCTCCATCTGCGCCGCAGCGCCGTCCAGCCCTTCCACAACAACGCCCGGCTGGCCGCTCTCCGGAGACGGACTCCGGTAGGATTCGTTGGAGAGACGCTCCGCGGAGATCTCATGGATCTTCTGGGGAGCCACTCCCTCGTAGCCCACGCCCGTTCCCTCCGGAAATGCCTGAAGGCCGATGCGGTCCAGCGTTGCCGGCAAAGCCACGTGCTCCAGGGCCGTGCCCGCAAAGGCTCTGTCCTTGATATCCGTCACCTGGCCGCCGAAGGTCACGGCCGTCAGGCCGCTGCACCCCTCAAAGGCTCCCTCTCCGATCACCCGCAGGCTCTCCGGAAATGTAACATCTGTTATTTCTGTGTGATCCTGAAAGACCTCCGCCGCGATCAGGGTGACGCCCTCCGGTATCTCCACCTGACTGCCGTTCCCTCTGTAGGCTGCCAGTGTGCCCCCGCTGATCAGGAAATCCCCCTCCTCTCCGGCTCCCGAGAGGAAGCCGTCCACCCAGGCAGAGTGGGCAAATGCCTTGGGCTCCACGTTTACCAGGGTGGAGGGAAGGCTCACCTGCGTCAGGCTGTCACAGTGGTAAAAGGCCCCGTAGTCGATCTCCTCCGTGCCCTCCGGCACCACGATCTGGCTCAGTGAGCTTCTGGCAAAGGCAAACTGCCCGATGATTTCCGTCCCCTCCGGCAAGGTCACCGCCTGCAGCGCGCCGTTTCGATAGTATGCCTGATCCGCCACGATGCGGCCGTCCACGATCGTGTACTTGGGGATGCCGGAGCCCGCAGCGCTCTGCACATCGCTCTTTGCGCCGCCTGTAGAATTTTCCTCCCCGTCCTGCACAACAGGTGTTATGGGTTCGCCGGTGAGCACCTGGGGGCTGGTATTGTCCATAAAGACCACCGCCTGGTTCCCCACCACATAGGAGGAGCCAAGCACATCCCCGTCAGGGTACAGCACCTCCGGACGGATCTGCACCCCGTCGTCCCGATTGGGGATCCGATCTCCCCCGACACTTGCGCCGGTGTCCTTGTCCGCATCCTTATCCGTCTCCTCCCCCTCGTCCGTCTGCGGATAATCGGACACGTCCTCGTATTCCGGCATCTCCTTCTGGCGCTCATAAAACGCCTGCGCATAGCGCTCCGCATAGCTTCCCGTCACAGAATGAATCTCCAGCTTCGCACAGCCGTCAAAGGCGGTCTCATGAATAGATGACACCTGATATGGAATGGTGATATCTCTCAGATTGACACAGTCGGCAAAGGCGCCGATGCCGATGCGCGTGACATTTCCCGGAATGGTCATTTTCTCCAGGCCCTTTGCCCCCGAAAAGGCATAGTCCCCCACCTCGCTCAGACCGTTTCCCAGCGTCACCGTATTCAGCCGGTCGCAGCCCCAGAAGGCGTACTCCTCAATCTGTGTCACCGAGTTGGGAACGATCACCGTCTCGATCCGGTCATTGTTCTCAAAGGCGCCCTCTCCGATCACCTCCACCGTTGAGGGCACGGTCACACGGGCGTCCGAGCCGCGATATGCCACCAATGTTGTTCCTTCCATTTGAAAATCGGAAGCAGATGTTTCTGCATCTGCTTCCGACACAGGAAGCTGCATAATAATCAGTGCCGCGATGACCATCAGTACACCGCAAAACCTTTTCTTCTTCCTCATATGCCTTCCTTTTGCTCAAGGCTTCCCTTTTACGCCATCCGGCGCCTGGTTGCCGTTTTCTTATCCCGCTTCATAAAGAGCACCATGGACACGCAGGCCAGCCCTATGGACAAAAACCACTTGGGATGGATCCCGTCGCCCGTCTTGGGGGTATTGTCCGCGGTCCCCGAGGTCAGATGTCCCGTGTCCACATAGATCACGTACGGCGAGAAATGGGTCGCCGTGAAGGTGATGCAGGAGACGCCGGAGATCGTGGTAAACCTTGCGGACAGCTTATCCAGCCTGTCGTTCACCACTCCCGCCACCTGGTTGTTGCCGGCATAGTTGATGAGAGAATCCGGCAGGGGAAGGGTGATGGTCACCGACAGTCCCGAGGTGTCCGTAATCTTGTTGGTACCGGTGGAATCGTACAGACTGATGTCCATCGGGAAATATTCGATGCCGTTTAAATCCCCGTATTCCGCCATCAATGCTTTGACCGCTGCCTCCGATGCCGCAGAGCTCTCCGTAACCTTGATGACAAAGTTATCGGAAGACCCGTTCACCGTGGCGGAGACCACTCCGGTGTTGGACAGGCCGTTCTTGTCGATGACTACCGTCGAGCCTCTCCGGACACTTCCGGTCTGTAAATAACGGCTGCTATTTCCGGTGGCAGTATTGCCCGTACCCGTGTGTACGCTGCTGCCGCTTCCCTTCTTGTAGTTGGCGGTCACCGTCACATTGGACTCGGGCATGGTAACTACCGTAGCGGACACCGCCGTGCTGGCGATCGCCGCGTCGGAGGGCTCGATGGTCCACTTGTCAAAGACCATGCCGGAGGCCGGATCATTCGCCACAATAATCGCCTGCGCGCCTTTCAGATAGCTTCCGGAGCCGCTGCCGTTGCGCACGGTCAGAGTATAATAGTCCCCTGCCGCCGGACCGCTTCCGGAATTGTTGGGATTGTTCGTGTCACCGGGGTTGTTCCCGCTTCCGGTCCCGCCGCTTCCGCTGCCGTTTCCGTTCGGATTGTTCGGGTTATTCGGATTGTTCGGGTCACCGGGGTTGTTCCCGCTTACGGTCCCGCCGCTTCCGCTGCCGTTTCCGCTGTCCCCGCCTGTAGAGTCGTTCTTACTGTACAGCGCGCGGAAGATCGTGTCCTCCTTGATGGAGGCCATATCGCTGACGCTGTACTTGCCGAGCGGCTGCGTGCACTCCCAGCCGCTGAAGGTATATCCCTCGATGGCAGGAGCGGCAGGAGGCGCGATGGTGCTGCCCTCCGCGATCTCGTACTCCGCGATCAGCTTGTTGTCCTGGGTGTAGAAGGAAACCCAGTGCTTCTCCGTAGTGGGCACCTCATACACCGCATACACCCGCAGGACCGTCTCCGAGCCGGAGGAATTTACCTGCACATAGTTGGACTTGGGGGACCACTCGTTGGTGAAGACCTTGCCGTTGATCTCGGCCGGCACCTCCTCGAAAGCGCCCTTCTCCAAAAGCTTCGCCACATCCACCGTCTCTCCGGTCTTTACAGGGTACTCGGAGTGTACCAGATGCGCCTCGTTATTCTCATCCGTGTAATAAAATTCCACGGTGTAGTAAACCATTCTCTCGGCGTACGCCCACTCGATATTCGGGTTGGCCGTATCATTCGCATAGCGGTACGCGTAGCAGTCCTCCGGACTGTACAGAATCAGATGGTCGACTCCGTCAAAGGCATAGTCGCCGATGGTCTCCATCGTGATGGGCATCGAGATCTGACGGATGGCGCTGTTTTTAAATGCCGATCGTCCGACCGTCCTGGTGCCGTAGGGCAGATCCACGCGGTACAGCTGAGAGGTTTCCGCAAAGGCGCCCTCGGGGAGGGAATCAATGCGGGAGGAGGTGAAATCCGCCGTCTCGATCTTGGTATTGCTAAACGCCCAGGGCGCCACCTCGGTCACGGACGCAAGCTCCTCCGCGGAGAGGGACACATTGTCCGTTCCGTTTAAGTACTCTAAAACCCTCGTCAGGCTGCCGTCGGCCGCCTTGCCGTAGATCAGAGGGGTCTCGCAGGCAAAATTCGGATTGTCCTGGAAATGGACCGTATCCGTCTCGTTTCGCCCCAGCTTATCGCAGCCCACGAAAGGCGTTTTCCCCATGGTCGTCAGGACGGGATCGATCCACACCTGATACAGGTTCTTACAGTCCTTGAACGCCTCGTCTCCGATGGCCGTGGAGCCGTTGATGTTGATGGTCTCCAGCGTCAGGCAGCCGTCAAAGCTGTCCGACGGCAGCTCCTGCAGGTGGGTGGTAAACTCCTTGCCCACCGGCTTGCCGGTGTTGGTCACCAGAGTGTCGGCATCCTTGTTTAAGTAGGTGTCCAAGTAGCCAAGCTCCGCGGTCTCCTTATCCACAAAGAGATTCTCGGCAATGGCCTCAATGCCGCTTGGAAGAACGACGTGCAGGGTATTGTCTATGATCTGCTGCTCGTAGCCTGTGATCTCCCCGCCCTCTATTCCTAAATATTTGCTGAACGCGCTTTTCGCAGCATCCTCATACTCCTCGTTCAGCGTCATATAGGGATAGTTGGATTCGGTAAACTCCGTACCCTCCACCAGTTCCTTGATGGTGGGATAATTGGTCAGCGTGTTCTTGTGGGCCGCCGTGTCCCTCACCACCGTCAGGTTCGTGGGCCAGCCGCTGAAATACTTGATCAGCGTGGGCTCCTGCGTGCCGTTGGTAAAGGTGTTGGCCTCGTTCATCGCATACTGGAAGGGCGCGTAGTCCGCATCGATATCTCCGGTGAAGGTGAGCACCGCAAACCCCACGTCCGGCACAGTATGGGTAGAGCAGTTTGCGGAGTGGCCGCTCTTTTTGTATTCCTGCGTCTTAAAGGCGTTGGCGCCGATGGACTGGATCCCCCCCGCATTCTCAAACACCACGGACACCAGGTTGTGCGCTCCCCGGAAGGCGTTGTCGCCGATGGTGAGGATCGTCTCCGGGATGACTACGCTCTTTAGGTCGCAGTTGTCCGCAAAGCCGGAGGCGCCGATCTCCACGATGTTCAAGGGGCCTACATGCCCGGGGATCTGGAGGTTTTCCATTCCCGGGTCAATGGCAACCTGCGTGATCTGGCCGTTTCCGATAGAACCGGAATCTCCCGTGGTGCGCTTTACGGTAAACACCGCGTTCTTTTCATAAGATCCCGTCTCCTCCGTGTAGGCGCTCTGCTCGTCGGGAACCTTTTTCACAAAGGTCTCCTCCCCCGAAAACTTATACGCGAAGTAATTGTCCACCGCCGTGGTATAGAGGGCGTTTGTTCCCACTCCCTCAAAGTAAAAGGTCTGGTTTCCATACTCCTCCAGCTCATCCCTGAAATCCTTAAAGTTATAGTAGCCGGTGCCGCTCTTTCCCCTGTCCTCCACGAAATTCACTCCCTGGTGCTGGGCGTACACATGCTGCAGGCTGTGGCAGTTTTCGATGACGCTGAGCGGGATATTGCTTTCCGCGTAGGTGGGCGGAAAGATCAGCTCTCTCAGGCTGGTGCACCCGGCAAAGGCATAATTTCCGATCGCCTGTAAGGAGGAAGCATTGCTGGTCCCGCAGAGATTGATCCCCGTCAGCGAGGTGCACGCCTCAAAGGCCGAATCGCCGATCCGGGCGATCAGCTTCGGCGCGTTGAAGGAGGTAAGGCCCGAACAGTTGTAAAAGGCGTGGTCCCCGATCTCCGAGACCGCCGCGTTGTCCGGCATACTGATGCTGCTGATGCTGAAGCAGTCCGCAAAGGCATAATTTCCGATCTCGTTCATATAGTCGTTAAAGCTTAAGCTGTTGATGTTGCCGTTTCCGTAAAAGGCATAGTTGCCGATCTTGGTCAGCTCTTTTCCCAAAATCAATGTGCTGCAGTTTTTGGCGCTGCTGAACACACCGCCGGCCGCCTGGCTGTTTTCCACGATCTCGGATGTGCCGTCCGTGTTATTCTTAATGTGCTGATTGCCAATGTAGCGCAGCTTGATGTTTTTGAGCCGCTGGTCATCGGGAAGGCTGGCCGGCACCGGCGTCTTGGCGCTCAGATCGTCTCCCCTCCAGGCTGCCGTAACGCCATCATAGTAATAGAGGGTATCCGTCTCCTCCAGGGCCTTCCAGGTCCCGGCGTCCGCGTAATAGCAGGGAAGATACACCTTCTCCATCACGGGGACCCTGGTCGGGATTCCGTCCCCGCCCGTCACTTCCTGGGTGATGATCTCGTTGTTCTCGTCCCGCTTTGGCTGCTCTATCTGATAAAACAACAGATTGCCCTTCTTGTTGACCGCGCACCAATTCTCGTTGGCGCCGGCAGGCAGATAGGCATCCAGGGTATCCGGTATGGTCAGGGTGCTGCCGCCCACCTCATCGTTGTAGCCCACCACGATGGCGACCTCCTCGGTGGAGCTGTCGTGGGTGACCACATAGCGGTAGATCCCGTTGTAATCGCCGTACACGGTATAACTGCCAATCTTCTGATCCGTGATCTTTCCCGTGGGAACCGCCGGTATCTGCGACGTCACAGTGACCTTCGTCACATCCGTCCGCTGGGAAACATCCCTGGAGCCTGCGGCCTGCAGGCCGTCCACGGGAATTGCGGCCACCACAATGGCCGACACCAAAAACAGCGTCCCCAGCGTCTTTCGGATCGTTCTTTTCAGTCTTCTTTTCTTGGTTGCAGCTTTCGCCATCCTTCTTTACTCCTTTGCCGTGACTTTCTTGGCTACCACTACGAATCTGCCGTCCGTCTCCTGATAATCGCAGGTAGACAGAGTCAAAAGCTGATCTCCGTACTGAGCCGTTACGCCGGTGTCATACAGGGACAGGGAAGCCATCTCCTGCATATAGGAGTCAAACTCCTGTTCACTGGCGGCATCTATAAACTGATAATATTTAAAGACGATCTCCTCCTCACTGTACACCCTGGATCGAAATACATACATCACCTGGTAGGTGCCGTGCTCGTAGATCGTATCGAACTCTATGTAGGGATGCTCCTTCCCGTAATCCTCGCTGGCATACCGGTCCAGATCGCCGAACATCTTGCCGCTTTGCATGTGGTGCCCGTACAAAATGTAATTTGTGCTGGGCTTTAACACATCGCAGTCCTTATCCATGAAGATGGAACCGTTCTTGTCGTACTCCTGGTTCAGGTTATGATCCAGGTAATACTCGTTGTTCGTCGTCTGCATAACGGGATAATCAATTTTTGTATCGTCAATTTTGAGCCATCCGATTAGTCTCCGGTTCTTATTTAATAAACTTTTATACTCCTCCAGCACTTCCGGCGTCTCCGTGTCCGGATCGTCATAGTGGATGACGGGGGCCGGGGCCGCGCCGCCCTCGGCAGCGTTCTCCCGAATCTGGCTCCATCTGTCGTAGGTCTCCTCCGTCCGGTAGCCGAAGTAAGAGTATATGACAAAATATGCCAGACAGGCGACGCCGACGACACTGCAGAGAAGAATCAGCTGTCTCCTGTGCTTCTCCCGCTGCCGCAGCGCTTCCTCCACGTACTTGTCCATCTCGGCGGACACGTTGGCAGCTTCCTGTGTCTTTTTGGACATCCCGGCGGGAACGCTCTTTTTTCCCTGACGGGAAGCTTCCCTGGCAGCGCCCTTTTTCGCCCTGCCTCCGGCGGGCGCCCTCTTTAAGAGATCGTCGATCTCGTCCTGAAAGTCCTGCCCCAGAAGCGTGTAAAATTTGTATTTACCGCTATGCAGTTCCTGACTCAGCCGCTTCAGGGCGGCGGGGTCATTGCCCTTAACCCGCAAACGCAGCTTATCGATCAGTTCCTTGTCGCGGCTGGCCCTGGCGTAGTCCGACTGGGTCCGAAACTGCCTGCCCTCCACGACGTATGTCTTCTGCGCCATATATCTCCTTTTTTTATTTGCATTATCCTACATTTTCTATTTTACTCCATGTTGAAATTTATGCAAGCTTTTTCGGAAAGAAATTGCCGCAAAGAGTCCGCAAAGATCCGCCTGACAGGGCCCGAAAATTGCGCCGGCTCTTTGGAAACATTGACAGGCTGTGGAGCATAGAATAAACCATAATAAAACTTGGAGGCAAAAAAATGAGCGATTTAACCGCTACCAACTGCGGCTGCAACAACAACGGCAACGGCTGCAATAATACCGGACTCTTCGGAGGAAACAACAGCTGCCTTTGGATCATCCTCCTGCTGCTGTTCTGCGGCGGCAACAACGGCAATGGCTGTGGCTGCGGAGGAAACGGTCTGTTTGGCGCAAGCGACGGCAACGGGAGCTGCTGCGAATGGATCATCCTGCTGTTGATCTTAAGCTCCTGCTGCGGATGCAACAACTAAGCCACATACCAGTCGATGCAGATAGGCTCCCTCGGGGGGCCTATCATTTTTCCTCTCTCTTTTTCATAGGATAAATAGAGCCAGAATACCGGGCAAGGGAGGTGGACGGGATGGACGAGAGGGATCGGGACCGGGTGAGCGCTTTTGACACGCTCTTTACCACCAACCATATCCAGATGTGCAAGGTCCTCATGGTTTATCTGGATCCTCCCGCCCGCCGGACCATGGCTGTCTACATAAAGCTGGCGGAGCTTAGCTACACGCTCTCCTTCCTGAAAAAGCATCCCTTTGCCGCCCTGTCCGAGGACGCCTGCCGTCCCAAGCCGGACATCGGCAAAATCTGCGAGGAGGTGAAGCCCTATCTCAGTCCCGCCGAGCAGGGCAGGCTCCGGTCGGTCATGAATACCATGCAGAGTTTTCGCAATCTGCAGGATATGATGGAAATGATGCAGATGATGCAGGAGCTGTTTCCGGAGGGCGGCCAGGGCGGGGCAGATCTTCTGTCCGGCCTTGCCGGTCTTGCGGGGATGGGCGGCTCCTCCGGCTCCTCCGGGACGGGCGAAGCCTCCGGCTCCTTCGGGACGGGCGGCTCCTCCGGGGAGACCGCTGCCCAGGGCGGTGGTCTGGACATGGTCTCCCTCCTGCAGATGCTTCAGGGGCTTCAGAGCCCGAAACCGCCTTCCGGCCCCGGCACCGAACCGCCGTAAACGACAACGATCAGAAATGAGGTTTTCCTATGGACAAATCACAGGCTTCCAATCCTCGTCCCGCCTGGATGGAGGACGAACTGGTGCGGGATATCCCGCAGAAGAAATTGGATTTTTTAGGGCAGCTTTTTTCTCAGGGACAGGGCAAAAACCAGAAGGAAATGATGGCCCTTCTGCTGCCCATGATGCGGCGCGCCAAGGAGGAGAAGCTAAGCTTCACCCCGAAAGAAATGAACGCCGCCATCGCCGCCATCCGCAGGCACAGCTCCTCGGAGGAGCTGTCCAGGATCGACCAAATCCTGGAAAAGGCCGGACAGCAGGCCGGACAAAAAAAGGACGCCCCCACCTGAGGGCGCCCCTGTCCGGCCGCTTACTTCGCCACAATATTTACGATCTTTCCGGGCACATAGATCTCCTTGACAATGCTGCCGGTGAGTTTTTCGCCGAGGGCCTCCTTAGCCTGCGCGATCACGCTCTCCTTCGCCTCGTCCTTGGGCACCCGAATGGTCGTGCGGACCTTTCCGTTTACCTGCACCGCGATCTCGACGGTGCTCTCCACGGTCTTTTCCTCGTCGTACTCCGGCCACGTGGTCTGATAAACCCTTCCCTCGTAGCCCGCCGTGCTCCAGAGCTCCTCGGTGATGTGGGGAGCCACCGGATTTAACAGGGTGAGTAACGTCCTGTACTCTCCCCTGGTGACGGAATTTTTCTTGTAGAAATCGTTGATCAGGGACATCATAGCGGCGATCGCCGTATTGTACTTCAGGTTCTCAAAATCGCCCGACACCTTCTTGATGGTCTGGTGCATCCTGGTCTCCAGGTCCGGACTGTAGCCGTCCCCCTCCACCAGGATATCCTGAAGCTTCCACACTCTCTCCAAAAATCTCCGGCACCCCTTCACGCCGTCCTCGCTCCAGGCCGCGCTCAAGTCGAAGGCGCCGATAAACATCTCATAGGTGCGCAGAGTGTCCGCGCCGTAATCTCTCACGATATCGTCCGGATTCACCACGTTTCCGCGGGACTTGGACATTTTCTCCCCGTTGGCCCCGAGGATCATGCCGTGGCTGGTCCTCTTCTGATAGGGCTCCGGACAATTCACCACCTTCTGGTCGTAGAGGAAGCGATGCCAGAAGCGGGAATAGAGAAGGTGAAGCGTGGTATGCTCCATTCCTCCGTTGTACCAGTCCACAGGCATCCAGTAGTTTAAGGCTTCCCTGCTGGCAAGCTCTTTGTCATTGTTCGGGTCGGTGTAGCGCAGGAAATACCAGGAGGAACCCGCCCACTGGGGCATGGTGTCCGTCTCTCTCTTCGCGGGGCCGCCGCAGCGGGGACAGGTGGTATTCACCCAGTCGGTCATAGCCGCCAGCGGGGAATCGCCGTTGTCCGTGGGCATATAGCTCTCCACCTCGGGAAGCTCCAGCGGAAGCTCGCTCTCATCCAGGGGCACATAGCCGCACTTGTCGCAGCACACGATGGGGATCGGCTCTCCCCAGTAGCGCTGTCTGGAGAACACCCAGTCGCGGAGCTTGAAGTTGGTCTTTCTGGCGCCGATCCCCTTCTCCTCCAGATAGGAGATGATCTTCTCCTTGGCTTCCGCCACGGACAGGCCGTTTAAGAAGTCGGAATTGACCAGGGTGCCGGTGGCCACGTCCGTGTAGACCGCCTCCTGTACGCTGACCGGACTTCCCGCCACCACCTCGATGATGGGGAGGTCAAACTTTTTGGCAAACTCCCAGTCTCTCTCGTCGTGGGCGGGCACTGCCATAATCGCGCCGGTTCCATAAGTCATCAGCACATAGTCGGAGATCCAGACAGGGATCTCTTTCCCGTTCACGGGGTTGATTGCGGTGAGCCCCTGTATGGGCACACCGGTCTTGTCCTTGGCCAGCTCCGTTCTCTCAAAATCGGACTTTCTGGCCGCCATCTCCCGATAGGCCGCCACCTCGTCCCAGTTGCCGATCTTTTCACGGTACTTGTCGATCAGCGGATGCTCCGGCGACACCACCATGTAGGTGACGCCGAAGAGGGTGTCCGGCCTGGTGGTGTAGATCTTTAATTTTTCCTCTTTTCCGGCGAGCTGAAAGTCCACCTCCGCGCCCTGGCTCTTGCCGATCCAGTTTTTCTGGGATACCTTGATGCGCTCCACATAGTCCACGCTGTCCAGCCCGTCGATCAGCTTCTCGGCGTACTCGGTGATTTTCAGCATCCACTGGCTCTTCACCTTGCGCACCACCTCGGAGCCGCAGCGCTCGCAGACGCCGTTTACCACTTCCTCGTTGGCAAGTCCCACCTTGCAGGAGGTACACCAGTTGATGGGCATCTCCGATTTATAGGCAAGCCCCGCGTTGAACAGCTTTAGAAAAATCCACTGGGTCCACTTGTAGTAGGCGGGATCCGTGGTATTGATCTCCCTGTCCCAGTCAAAGGAATAGCCCAGCGCATGGAGCTGTCCCTTGAAGCGCTCCACATTGTTCTTGGTCACGATCCTGGGATGGATCTTGTTTTTGATGGCATAGTTCTCCGTGGGAAGCCCGAAAGCGTCCCATCCCATGGGATAGAGCACATTATAGCCTTGCATCCTCCTCTTGCGCGCCACGATGTCCAACGCCGTATAGGGCCTCGGATGCCCCACGTGCAGGCCCTGTCCGGAAGGATAGGGAAACTCCACCAGCGCATAATATTTCGGCTTGGAATAATCATCGGAGGTCTTGAAAGCCTTCTCGTCATCCCAGACCTTCTGCCATTTTGCTTCCACCTCATGGTGGTTGTAAGGTACTGACATAATCCGCTCCTCTCTCGAAAAAGCCCTCTCGTCATTTAGAGACGAAAGGGCTTTTTTGGTCCTTCATATTCTCGTCGGCTCTCTATGGAGATACCCGCTTATTTTAGCTTTTTTCCGGAAAAATGTCAAGTATCAATCTCCGCTGCTGTTCTCCGCAACCTTTGCCGCTCTCGCCGCAACCTCCTTCTCCTGCACGTCGGAGGGTGTCTGCTCATAGCGGGCAAACTCGTAGGAATACTCCCCTCTGCCGCCGGTCATGGAGCGCAGGTCCGTACAGTAGCCAAAGAGCCCGCTCATGGGAATGTCCGCCTCGATCACCTGCTTGCCGCCGGGCGCGGGATTCATGCCGAGCACACGGCCGCGCCTCTTGTTCAGATCGCCCATAACGTCGCCGGTGTAAGCGTCTGGAACCGTCACCTTCAGGCTCATGATGGGCTCCAGGAGAACGGGCTGGGCCTCCATAAAGCCCTTCTTGAACGCCTGCACCGTCGCCACCTTGAAGGCCAGCTCCGAGGAGTCCACCGGATGATAGGAGCCGTCGTAGAGCACCGCCTTCACGCCGACCACGGGGTACGCCGCCAGGGGCCCTCTCTCCACCGCCTCCTGCAGGCCCTTCTCCACGGCCGGGAAGAAGTTCTTGGGAACGGCTCCGCCCACCACCTCCTGTTCAAAGACATAGGGGCTCTCCACATCGCCGGAGGGCGAGAAGCGCATCTTTACATGGCCGTACTGTCCGTGTCCGCCGGACTGCTTCTTGTATTTGTACTCCACATCGGAATTTTTCCGGATGGTCTCCCTGTAAGCGATCTTGGGCCTCTCCAGCTCGACCTCCACCTTGTACTCGTTTAACAGCCTGCTCACCACGATCTCCAGGTGCTGGTCCCCCATTCCGTAGAGCAGAAGCTGGTGATTCTCGGAATCGTTCACCGTCCGCAGGGTCAGATCCTCGTGGGTCATCTTCTGAAGCGCCTGGGAGATCTTATCCACGTCCGCCTTGTTCTTGGGCTTGTAGCGCATGTAGGTGTACGGCGTGGAGATCTCAAATTTGCCGTACTTGATGGTGGTCGCCTTGGTGGAAAGGCTGTTGCCGGTCCTGGCGGCCGTCAGCTTCGCGAGAGCGCCGATATCGCCCGCGTGCAGCTCGCTGACCTCGATGGGTTTGTTCCCCTGCATCACATAGATCTTGCCGATCTTCTCCTCGATGTCGCGGTCCACATTGTAGAGCAGATCGTCCGTCTTCAGCACGCCGGAATTGACCTTGATGAGGGAATATTTGCCGATGAAGGGGTCCACGATGGTCTTCCAGATATACGCCGACTTCGCCTTGGAGAAGTCATAGTCCGCGTGGTAGATCTCGTTGGTCT
>CANRLX010000013.1 GCA_947631615.1 uncultured Acetatifactor sp. | reverse complement strand
TTAAAATTTGACAAAAAAATGAAGCCAATAAAGGCTTTGTAAGGTTTTTTATGTGGTTAAGCTGTCAAACTCCCGTGCCCGTGTGGCTCCGGCAAGAAGTTTAAGAAATGTTGTGGGAAGAACAATAAGGGATAGGCGGGTTTAAGCAGCTTTAAGCCGGGCACCGGAAATACGATAATCACTCTGTGATAACCCCTTGTTTTTTGCCGAAGAGAAAGCGGAGTATCCCGCTACCGGAAAATACTTGCTTTTCAAAACGAAATGTGGTATTCTGCTAAAGGAAAGAAAATTAAATACTGCGCATAATGACACATGTAGTGCTTGGCACGTAAATCTGATCACAGAGTATGTTTTACGGCGTCGGGTTGTTATATGTGTTTTTTTGCGCCCAAACAAGAGGAGAAAATTTATTATGCCAAGAAATCAATTCCAAAGAATGGTGTATGCGTTTATCACGGTCGTGATAACGGTACACGCCTATGTGTTTTACAGCCTGTATGTGATAAACGGGAATACCTTGATGGAGATAAACCAAACAACAGGCGTTATCGCGGCGCTCAACAAACAGGGAGGGATTTACATGTGTGGGACCTATCTGCCTGTTTGGGCGTGCATCCTTATTGAGTTTTGTCTCGCCTATTTGCTGGAAAATCTTGTTGGAAGCCCCGCTTCCTTTAAACTGGCAAGCCGGATATTTAATCCTGCCAAGAACCACCCGATGATATTTGAAACAGCGATCATATGTGCAACGGTCGGTATCATGTGCCCTGCGATGAGCTTTATCGCCGCATTTCTCTATTATCCGTACTATATGGGGTTCCATGTTTTTACCTTGCTTGCGAATTGGCTTAAGCTGATCTGCTTCAACTTTCCGTTTGCGTTTTTTACACAGTTGTTTTTCATACAGCCTGCCGTGAGAGTGATTTTCAAGATGCTTTTTAGAAAAGAGATCAGGAAGAGGGAACAGCAGGAGGGCAATTTGCAGCCGGAAAATGAGCAGGAAGTCATCCTTGATATCTTTAAACGCATGGATGAAATACAGGAAGAGATCGCGCATGAACACCGCCGCAGGAAAGCCCTGGAGGAAGACGTACATAGGATCGCTTCCCAATAAATCGATACTTATCAACGGAGGCGTTAAAAAGCCTGTATTTGTTGAAGCAAAAGAAACAGCGATCATAACGGCATAACCACACAGCGTAAGAGACGGTTAAGAGGAATCCTTCATGACCGTCTCTTTTGTTTTTAGAAAAAGGGAAGTGATACAGACAAAGCAAAAGCTAGGGAAACCAGAGGAGAAAAACAAGATGGCTGTGTTCTCTGTCTAAATTTGAAGACGAAAACAATCAGAGGTGTTCTGTAATATAATTGTTGAGGCCTGAACCGGTGAAATGGCTGACAGAGTTGGGGGGCGTGGCGGAATGAATGATCGGCAAATTTTTCCAGACTATAATAGAGTATATGCTATTTGCATATATAGTATGATTGAAAATCATAAAAAATACAATTTGTGTATGCGAAATTGGGACTACTTCTTTTTCACGAATATGGTACAATTCATTTGAAAGGAGTGGAAACGATGTATAAATTAGCAGGCAAAAAAGAAATGGGCCAATATTTGGCTGAATGTATCGACAGGCGGTTTGAGAGCCGTCGCAAATTTTGTACGGCATATCTTGAAGAGAAAGAGGGCACCGTGGATGACGCATCAATAGGCAGAATGTCAAATCGTCTTTCACAGATACTGCAAGGGAATAAGGATATCCGGTTGTATGATCTCCCAATTTTCTGCCATTTGCTGGAGTTATCCTGCGAAGACATTCTTAGTGCGGGGACGTATCACGTTCCCGCATCAGAGCGTATGACAAATTATAAGGCAGCTTTTAGCAAAAATGAGTCTGAATGGAAAAACTTTGTAAAACGGGAGGATTCCCCCATTTTGAATGTTGACGAGTTTGGAAAGACTTTTATCGATTATGCACTGGAAGCCGGAAATTACGACCTTTTAAAATATTTAATTGACAATGAATATATCTGGTTTGTTAGAGGGGACGAAACGGATTTTTCTGTAAGTTTTGGAGCGGGAACCCGTATTGAAAACAAGATGTTTCCATACCCACGGAACATAAACGTTTTGGATTCACAGATGAAAATGCGGGATGAATTAAGAACGAGTTTCATTGCGCTGGCGATTCAACACAAGGATGCGGATATGCTGGAGCGTCTTCATGCAAGAGAAATTCCTTCCCTTTATCAAATGATTTTTTTTGCAACTGTACCCAAAGATTGCAGTCAGTATTATAATGCAAAACTTATGGATACTCTCCTCCGTGCGGATGATGAGGTTCTGGATTATTTTTCAAAGGAGTTTGAGATCACGGACAGGTCTGGTTGTGCACATAGATTTGTTTTTCCTTTTTTAGGAGAGCTGATGGAACGGTTGATCCAAAACAAATGTGCATTTGTGGAATATATGCTGAAGGATGCCATACAACATAATCAGTATGTTTATGATCAACTGGCTTCCCTTTTGGCAGAATCTTTAGATTATTATACTACAAAACTGGGCTATGACATTCAAAGTGAGAAAATAAAAGATGAAATAAAGGAAGGAATATTGAAGGATCTTGATTTTTATGATCACGGAAGCTTGGTGAAATATAGAGGGTGTTTGATCGGAAGAGGATTGAAATCCAATATTATTTGGGTTAATGCAGAGTCGGCAGATGTTTTGATAAATCGCCGTATTAAGGAACTGAACGATCTTTATAACGATATTCACCATATGACGCCAAAATATTAAGGGGGCAGATAATGAAACACAGTTCCGTTTTCTTTCTAGTGGCAATAATCCTTTTTTTCTGTGCGGCTTGCTCGAACGGAAAGGAACAATCAGTGAGGAATACTGATGAAAACCAAGAAAATATCACTAGTGTAGAAATGAATCAAGTCAATGCGGACGAGCTTGCACAGCAGGCGTACGATTTAATTGACGAAGCGGAATCGCTTTGCAAGGGTGGAATGGGAGTTATTTCCGCCGCATGGCATTTTGGTATTTGGAATGCCCCAGAATGTGAAGTAGATACGGTGATGGCACGTTTGTCTGCTCAGATGGGCTTTGAAACGTCGTTTGTTGAGAAAAATTGCGCCTATACTCCTGAAGAATTGATTAACGGGGATGAGAACTTTGACGGCTGGGAATTTTGCCTTATAACTGCTGAAGATTGTTTATCCGCAAGTGGAGTATACACATCTGTAAATAAAGCGTTGGAAATAGCAAGAGGCTTGATTCGAGAAATCCCCACTGACTATGAAAATTATCAATATCTCAAAGATTACTATACGCAAGTGGCCGCGTATGCAGCCTATTTTGAAGAGGTGACAGGCAGTTATAATGATTTAATCGGTGCCATAGATGATTACGAAAGTAAAATCAAGACGGCGAAAGAACCATTGCTTTTTGATTTTGAGTGATTGGTGTAAATCACCAGCGTATAAGAATGTAAGCCGATTCATATGGATTATCATTATAGAGTATATCTGGCAGATAAGCGCAGCCTCCACAAGGCATCACCTATGCTAGCGATGCCTTGCGCATCATGCGGCGTCAAGTGTTTTCCGGTAGTTCTTCCCCATAATCATAGATAGAAAACTGACTGGGGAGATAGATGTCTATATTATAGATAGAAGAAAGTGGCCCACAGGGATGACTTATAAGGATGCGGATATGCAGTATGTAATCTATCAACTGGAGTATCAGAAGGCGCTAAAAGCGCAAGTGGAATCTATTCTGAACCGGCTGCATAACGATAACTTCCAAATGGTGTCAGAGTATCTGGTGAGATCCTATGAGGACGGATATGTGGAACCATGTACGATCTGCAAGGTCAAGGGCTCTCTTTCGTAATGCCAATCGATCAGGCCCAGGTGGTTCCGGCAATTCAGCATGATACAAAGCTGTCGAAAGGATTATATCTACCGAGGGAGGTTATTGCTGTTTAAAAAAAGTGGTGTCCGCAGAAATCAGCAGGGGGATATCTACCAGAAGAATTTATCAGCAGGTTGCGTCTGGCTGGCAGCAGGCTTGCCGGGAAAGTTGAAAAATGCTATAATATCCCATAACCATCCTGCAGATGTCACGGAATATTCGTTTAGCAAGGAAGATTTGGAGCTGTTTCTGGAGAAGGATCTGGCTGTCCTGCGGGACGTCGATGAAAAGTACACCTATGGGTTTAGCAGAAAGCCACGGGAAACGGAGAGACTGCAGGGTATATTTGATTTACCGGCGGATGGAGAGGACGGCCCCCATGAATACATGACCAGCAAGGCGCAGGAAGCGGGAATTTCATATAGGAGGATGCTGAATGACCAGGGAGCAGATTGAGGCGGAATATGTGAAACTGCGCGAAAAGTACTGGAGAGAAAGAGAGGAAATTTCTGAAAATTATTGGAAGGAGCATCCAGAGGTATACCGGGGAGGGTTGGATCATCCGGCGGAGCTTGTTGCCTTGTTGCGCCAAAGCACCTGTGAATTTACGGAAAAGGTGAACCTTTTAAGATCCTTACTGGATGAGAAGAAACCGAATAACGGAGGATAAGGGTTCTTGGCAGAATAATTTAACAGGCACCATCAAAAAGACGCTTGCAACCGGCGTCTTTTTATATGCAATAAAATGTCCAATCCCTTAAGACATGAAACGGTGCAGCGTCCCGGGCTTTGGGTTCGGGAGGGGCCGGAAGGCCGGAAAGGTGAAACAGGAAGATGAGTGAATTGCCTGGTGTCGGCCTGTATTCGCAGGTCAAAGCAAGGCTGGATGCGGAAAATGCCAGAGAGTGATGAGGCAAAGCACATCCGATATGTGGATCTGTCAGAGGGCGGCTACGTTGAAAAAGCGAAGTATGACGATCTCTCCGGACAGAACACAGGGCTGCAGGAGGATCCGAAGACAGTAAAACTGCTGAATAGAAGAAAGCGCCCTTTAGGGATGCTTTGCCGGCAGGTATTTTTTACATTCCCTCCGGTAAAACGAAAAGGAGAGGATCATAGCGATCGTCCAGCCGATAGGCCATGCGCACCATATACCCAAAGCGGACTGCGTCAAATCGGAAAGCACGAAAGCTAATATCACCCGAAGGATCAAATCGGTAAATGTGGCAGCCATAAACTGGTACATAGCGCTGATTCCCCGAAGTACGCCGTCTGCCGCCAATTTGGTGGACACGATAAAATAAAACGGGGACAATATCCATAAAAACTGCCTTCCGGTCATAAGCGCTTCCGCGGAGCTTTTTTCCATAAACAGGAGAAGAAGATATTTTCCGAAAAAAATGTAAGCAATGCAGAAAGGGATGCAGAGGCACCATACCATTTTGATCCCCGCCCGAAAGCCCTCTTTGATCCGCGCGTATTTTTGGGAGCCGAGATTCTGGGCGGAAAAATTGGAAATACCGTTGCCGATCGTGGTAAAGGATGTGATGACCATGTTATTGAGCTTTACGGCCGCGGAATACCCCGCCATAACGGAAGCTCCGAAGCCGTTGATAACGCTCTGGATCAGAATATTGCCAACGGAGATAAAGCTTTGCTGCAGAATACTGGGAACGGCGATCATTGTGATTTTTTTCAAAAGGCCAAGGTCAAATAGAGTGACTCTGCCGGTCGCCGGAATTTTTTTGAGGCGGTTCCAGACCGTCCACACGGCCAACAGGCAGCTGACACCCTGACAGAGAAAGGTCGCCCACGCAACTCCGGAAACGCCCATGTCAAACGCTTTTACAAACAGGATATCCACCGCGATATTTGCTGTGGAGGACACCGCAAGAAAGTAAAAGGGGGTCTTGGAATCGCCCAGCGCGGAAAAGATACCGGTCGCAATGTTGTAAAAAAACACGAACGGAAGTCCGCATATGTAAATATCCAGATAGAGCTTCGAGTCAGAAAAGACCTCCGCCGGCGTTCGGATCAGAGAGAGCAGCAGCCCGCAGCCTAAAATACCCGTGATCATTAGGAGCAGACAGAGGAAAGCGCTGAAAATACAGGCCGTAGATACGGCGGTTTTCAGGCTGTTATATTTTTTGGCGCCAAATAACTGCGAAACGATAACGGAGCAGCCCATGTTGCAGCCGAAGGCAAACGCGATAAAAATAAGCGTGATCTCATAGCTGTTCCCAACCGCCGCAAGCGCGTTTTCCCCGATAAATTTACCGGCGACCAGACTGTCGGCTATGTTATAGAGCTGTTGAAAAATAATACTGCCAAACAGGGGCAGACAAAATTTCCATAGTACCCTTTGCGGATTTCCTTCCGTCAAATCTACGTTCATAAAATCTTTTTCCTTTCGCAAACAGATTTTTCCCAAACAGATTTACTTCTCTCCGAGAATGTATTATAATACACTTTGCCCAATAGGAAAAATATATAGAATATATGTGAGGCATACAAATATTATATGACAAGAAATAGATGACCGTAAATAGATAACCGCAAATATACGACCGCAAATAGATGACCGTAAATAGATAACCGCAAATATACGACCGCAAATAGATAACCGTAAATAGATAACTGCAAATATTTGACAATAAATAAGCGAAAATAAATATATGCCAATAAACATACGGCAATAAATATACGAAAATAATGATATGGGTTTAACGATATGGATATCAATTTTGAGTACTATAAATTTTTTTACTTTGCGGCAAAGTATGGAAATATAACAAAGGCTGCCGCCGCGTTAGGCAGTAGTCAGCCGAATGTGACAAGGATCATAAAGCTTCTGGAGGCGCAGATGAACTGCCGGTTGTTTATCCGGAATGCGAGGGGGATCCGCCTGACGGAGGAGGGGCGGCTTTTGTACTCCCATGTGGAGGTCGCGTACAGACACCTGTTGGACGCACAGGAGGAGATCTGCGGACAGGCTTCGCAGAGATACGGCACGGTGGCGATCGGGGTAACGGAGACGGCCCTGCACATTTTCCTGTTGGATTTGCTGCGCGGTTTCAAGGCAAAATATCCTGCAATCCGGATAAAAATTTATAATCAGTCAACGCCGGATACCGTAAAACAGCTTGTGGGAGGCCGGTTTGATTTCGCGGTAGTCACAATGCCCTATGAAATGCCGAAAGCGTTTTCTTCCGTGAAGGCGGCCGACTATGAGGAAATCTTGGTGGGCGGGACAGAGTATGCCGAGTTGGCCAACGCACCTCTGGAGCTGAAAAATATCGGAAGATATCCGCTGATCGGGCTTGGCAGGGAGAGCGCCACCTATCGTTTTTACAAGGAGATCTTTCTGGCACAGGGCATGGATTTGGAATTGGATATGGAAGTTGCCACCTCTGGCCTGATGCTGCCCCTGATTGAAAAGAATCTGGGCATCGGCTTCGTGCCGGAAAAGCTGGCGGCTCCATTGTTAAAGGAAAAGAAACTGGTACGGATCCCTCTTGCCTGTGATATCCCAAGCCGTTCCATACATATCGTCTCGGATAAGGGGAGGGGAAAAGGCCTCGCGGCAGATACCCTTTATAGCTTTTTGCGGGATGCTGCCCTGTGAACGCTCGAGGGACAGATATTGTTATTTTTTTATCAAAATAACCATTGCAAAAATGAATACCCTATGATACAATAACCTCGATGATAATGACAAAAAAATAACAATCGCAAAGTCATCATAAAACAAGCAAACATTTTATGGAGGAAAATCAAATGGCAAAGAAGGTTGTATTAGCCGGCGCATGCCGCACTGCCATCGGCACCATGGGCGGAAGCTTGAGCACGATTCCCGCGGCCGAGCTTGGCGCTATTGTGATTCGGGAGGCATTGAACAGAGCGGGCGTCGCTCCGGAGGCTGTGGACCAGGTATATATGGGATGTGTTATTCAGGCCGGACAGGGTCAGAACGTGGCCCGTCAGGCATCCATCAAGGCGGGGCTTCCCATTGAGGTGCCTGCCGTCACCATGAACGTGGTGTGCGGATCCGGCTTGAACTGCGTGAATCAGGCGGCTCAGATGATCCTGGCGGGCGACGCGGACATCGTGGTTGCCGGCGGAATGGAGAATATGTCTATGGCGCCCTACGCGATTCCCCAGGCCCGATTCGGCTACCGCATGAACAACGGCACCCTGGTTGATACGATGATCAAGGACGCTCTCTGGGATGCGTTTAACGACTATCACATGATCAAGACCGCAGACAACATCTGCGAGGAGTGGGGCCTGACCCGCGAGGAGCTGGATGCGTTTGCGTTAAAGAGCCAGCAGAAGGCGGAGGCCGCACAGAAGAACGGCTCTTTCCGGGCGGAGATCGTACCGGTGGAGGTAAAGAAGAAAAAGGAGACGATTCTGTTTGACACCGATGAGGGGCCGCGGCCCGGCTCCACCATGGAGGGCCTGGCAAAGCTTCGTCCCATCAATCCGGGCGGCTTTGTCACTGCCGGAAACGCTTCCGGCATTAACGACGGCGCGGCAGCTATCGTCGTGATGAGCGAGGAGAAGGCGAAGGAACTGGGCGTGAAGCCTATGGCTACCTATGTGGCCGGCGCCCTTGCCGGCGTTCGCCCCGAGGTGATGGGGATCGGCCCCGTCGCCGCGACTAGGAAGGTGATGGCAAAGACCGGCATGAAGATCGAGGACTTTGATATCATCGAGGCCAACGAGGCGTTTGCCGCACAGTCCGTGGCCGTGGGAAAGGAGCTTGGCATCGACGTTGACAGGCAGCTGAACCCCAACGGCGGCGCGATCGCCCTCGGCCATCCGGTCGGAGCTTCCGGATGCCGTATCCTGGTGACTTTGCTCTACGAGATGCAGGCGAGAGGAGCCAAGAACGGACTCGCCACCCTCTGCATCGGCGGCGGCATGGGCTGCTCCACCATCGTGAAGATCGAGGACTAAACGAAAACGCAGACTCCACAGAGAGAATGCCGGCCCCACAGAGGCGGTATTCTCTTTGTTGTGGGACGACAGTCAAGGGATTTATCCGAATATAACAGGATGTATTAGGATGCAACAGGATGCAATAGAACGTAACGGAATGTATCGGAACGTAACAGGATGCAATAGAACGTAACGGAATGTATCAGAACGTAACAGGATGCAATAGAACATAACAGAATGTATCAGAATGTATCAGAACGTAACAGGAGGAACCTCATGGAATACATTTTATACGAACAAAAAGGCGACTACGCCCTCCTCACCGTCAACCGTGAGAAGGCTTTAAACGCCCTGAACTCACAGGTGCTCGACGAGCTGAACGCTGCGTTGGACGCCATTGACCTGGACACGGTCCGGTGTCTGATCCTCACGGGCGCCGGCGCCAAGTCCTTTGTGGCCGGCGCGGATATCGGCGAGATGAGCACCCTGACCAAGGCGGAGGGAGAGGCATTCGGCAAAAAGGGAAACGATGTTTTCCGCAGGATTGAGACCTTTCCCATTCCGGTGATCGCCGCGGTCAACGGCTTTGCGCTGGGCGGCGGGTGTGAGCTCTCCATGAGCTGCGATATCCGCATCTGCTCTGACAACGCCGTGTTTGGACAGCCGGAGACGGGACTTGGGATCACCCCCGGCTTCGGCGGGACCCAGAGGCTTGCCCGTCTCATCGGCGTCGGGATGGCAAAGCAGATGATTTACACCGCCCGCAATATCAAGGCGGACGAGGCATATCGCATCGGGCTTGTGAACGCGGTATATCCCCAGGAGGAGCTGCTCCCCGCGGCGGAAAAGATGGCTTCCTCCATAGCGAAGAACGCGCCCATCGCTGTGCGCAACTGTAAAAAGGCGATCAACGAGGGCCTGGACGCGGACATGGACAAGGCGCTTGCGATCGAGGAGAAGCTCTTTGGCGATTGCTTTGAGACCCAGGATCAGAGATACGGGATGGCTTTTTTCCTTGACAAGAACAAGGAAAAGGTGAAGGAGCCCTTTCGGAACTGCTGATCGATTTTAGAACAAGAGTGTAGGAGATAGGAGGAGTTTTTTATGAAAGTAGGTATTATCGGTGCGGGCACCATGGGTGCCGGAATTGCACAGGCATTTGCGCAGACGGACGGCTACGAGGTCTACCTGTGCGATATCAAACAGGAGTTTGCGGACAACGGCAAGGCCAGGATCCTCAAGAATCTGAATTTCCTGGTGGGAAAGGAAAAGATCACCCAGGAGAGGGCGGACGCTGTCGCAGGCAAGATCACTACCGGCCTGAAGGAGATCTGTACGGAGGCCGACCTGATCATCGAGGTTGCCCCTGAGAATATGGAGATCAAGAAGACCACCTTCCGCGAGCTCCAGGAGATCGTCCCCAAGGACTGTATCTTTGCATCCAACACCTCTTCCCTGTCCATCACGGAGATGGGGGCAGGATTGGATCGCCCGCTGGTGGGAATGCACTTCTTTAACCCCGCGGACCGCATGAAGCTGGTCGAGGTGATCGCGGGCGCCAACACTCCCGTGGAGCTGGTGGAGAAGATCAAGGCGATCGCAGCAGAGATCGGCAAGACTCCCGTGGAGGTCAACGAGGCGGCCGGCTTTGTGGTAAACCGCATCCTCATTCCCATGATCAACGAGGCCATCAACGTGTACGCCGCAGGCGTGGCAAATGTTCAGGATATTGACACCGCGATGCAGCTCGGCGCAAATCATCCCATGGGGCCTTTGGCGCTTGGCGACTACATCGGCCTGGACATTGTTTTGGCCATTATGGAGGTCATCTACAGTGAGACCGGCGATTCCAAGTACGCGCCTTCCCCTCTGCTTCGCAAGATGGTCCGCGCGGGAAAGCTGGGCAAGAAGACCGGAGTTGGATTCTATGATTATAGCAAGTAAATAGATAACAGATATCTTTATGGAGGAAAAGAAATCATGGATTTTACGTTGAGCAAGGAACATGAAATGGCGCGGGCTCTTTTCAAAGAGTTTGCGGAAAACGAAGTGAAGCCTCTGGCGGTCGAGGTGGACGAGACGGAGCAGTTCCCTCATGAGACCGTTGCGAAAATGGCAAAGTATGGTTTCCTGGGGATTCCGGTTCCCAAGGAGTACGGCGGACAGGGCTGCGATCCCTTGACCTATGTGATGTGCGTGGAGGAGCTGTCCAAGGTCTGCGGCACCACCGGCGTGATCGTGTCCGCGCACACCTCTCTGTGCTGCGATCCCATCCAGACCTACGGCACGGAAGAGCAGAAGCGGAAATACCTGGAGCCGCTGGCAAAGGGTGAGAAGCTGGGCGCCTTCGGACTGACCGAGCCCGGCGCCGGCACGGACGCCCAGGGGCAGCAGACCAAGGCGGTCCTGGACGGCGACGAGTGGGTGTTAAACGGCTCCAAGTGCTTTATCACCAACGGCAAGGAGGCGGACGTCTATGTGATCTTCGCGGTGACCGGCAAGGTGGAAAAGAGAGGGAAGCTGTTGAAGGAGATCTCCGCGTTTATCGTGGAGAAGGGGACGCCCGGCTTTACCTTCGGAACCAAGGAGAAGAAGATGGGGATCCGCGGCTCCTCTACCTACGAGCTGATTTTCACCGACTGCCGTATTCCCAAGGAAAACCTCCTGGGGCAGCAGGGCAAGGGCTTCAATATCGCTATGCACACCCTGGACGGCGGACGTATCGGTATCGCCGCACAGGCGCTCGGCATTGCGGAGGGCGCTCTGGAGAGGACCATTGCGTACACCAAGGAGAGAAAACAGTTTGGCAAGGCAATCTCCGGTTTCCAGAATACCCAGTTCCAGCTTGCCGATATGGCTACCAAGGTGGAGGCGGCAAAGCTTCTTGTGTACAAGGCAGCTATGAAGAAGGCGGAGTATGCAAAGAACCCCAAGATATCCTACTCCTTTGAGGCGGCACAGGCAAAGCTGTATGCCGCGGAGGTGGCTATGGAGGTCACCACCAAGGCGGTTCAGCTGCACGGCGGCTACGGTTATATCCGAGAGTATGAAGTGGAACGTATGATGCGCGACGCAAAGATCACAGAGATCTACGAGGGAACCTCCGAGGTTCAGCGTATGGTCATCTCTGCGGCATTATTAAAATAAACAGGGAGGAAATGTAACGTGAAAGTTATTGTTTGTGTGAAACAGGTTCCGGACACAAAGGGCGGCGTAAAGTTCAATCCTGACGGAACACTTGACAGAGCCGCTATGCTGGCGATTATGAATCCGGACGACAAGGCGGGTCTTGAGGCCGCGCTTCGCCTGAAGGATCAGTACGGTGCGGAGGTCACCGTTTTGACCATGGGGCTTCCCAAAGCTGCGGATGTGCTGCGCGAGGCGCTGGCTATGGGCGCTGACAAGGGAATCCTGGTGACGGACAGAGTGCTGGGCGGCGCTGACACCTGGGCTACCTCCACCACGATCGCAGGCGCGATCCGCAATCTGGAGTATGATCTGATCATCACCGGACGCCAGGCCATCGACGGCGACACCGCGCAGGTGGGCCCTCAGATCGCAGAGCATCTGGGGATTCCTGTGATCTCCTACGCACAGGATATCAAGATCGAGGGTGACAAGGTGGTGGTACAGCGTCAGTACGATGACAGATACCACATTTTAGAGGCACAGATGCCTTGCCTGATCACGGCGCTGTCCGAGCTGAACGATCCCCGCTACATGACTCCCGGCGGTATCTTTGACGCTTGCGCGGCGGAGATCACCACATGGGGCAGAGCCGACTTAAAGGACGTGGAGGATTCCAACTTAGGTCTGGCCGGTTCTCCTACCAAGATTGCAAAGGCTTCCGACAAGGTCCGCAAGGGCGCCGGAGAGAAGGTCGTACCGGAGTCCCCCGAGGAGGCGGTATCTTACATTGTCGGAAAGTTAACGGAAAAGCATATTATTTAGGAGGTTGAGTCATGAGTTTAGAAGAATACAAAGGCGTATATGTCTTCGCTCAGCAGGTGGATAACCAGATCAGCGGTATTTCCTTTGAGCTGCTCGGTAAGGCCAGGGAGCTTGCGAGCGATTTAAATGAAACGGTAACGGCGGTGCTTCTGGGGCACAATGTGAGAAATCTTGCCGACCAGCTGGCAGAGTACGGCGCCGACAAGGTGATCGTGGTGGACGATCCCGAGCTGGAGGTATATCGGACGGAGCCCTATGCCCATGCGCTGGCTTCCGTGATCAACAAGTATAAGCCGGACATCATGCTGGTGGGCGCCACCGCGATCGGGCGTGATCTCGGCCCTACGGTCTCCGCGAGAGTCGCTACCGGCCTGACCGCAGACTGCACCAAGCTGGACATCGGTGACTTCCCGTTAAATCCCATTCCCGGCAAGGAGGCGGAGCAGAAGCACCATCAGCTTCTGATGACCCGTCCTGCCTTTGGCGGCAACACCATTGCCACCATCGCATGTCCGGACAACCGCCCGCAGATGGCTACGGTCCGTCCTGGCGTGATGCAGAAGATCGAGCCCATCAAGGGCGCAAAGGCTGTGGTGGAGGAGTTTAACCCCGGCTTTACTCCCAACAACAAGTATGTCACCATCAAGGAGGTAGTGAAGGCGGTCTCCAACATCGCGGATATTATGGATGCCAAGATCCTGGTTTCCGGCGGGCGCGGTGTGGGAAGCCCCGAGAACTTTAAGATCCTGGAGGATCTGGCCGAGGTTCTGGGCGGCCAGGTGAGCTGCTCCCGTGCGGTCGTGGATGCCGGATGGAAGCCCAAGGATCTCCAGGTGGGACAGACCGGCAAGACGGTCCGCCCGCAGGTGTACTTTGCGATCGGGATTTCCGGAGCGATCCAGCACGTTGCGGGTATGGAGGAGTCCGACGTGATCATTGCCATCAACAAGGATGAGGACGCGCCGATCTTCGATGTGGCCGACTACGGCATCGTGGGAGATCTGAACAAGATCGTTCCTCAGCTCACGGAGAAGCTGAAGGCGGCTATGGCTGCAAAATAAAAACAAACACAGAGAAATGTCTGGGAGGGGCTGTCGCTTGAGCGGAGAAAAACCGCAAGGGCGGCATCCCCGTTTTTGAATTTAGTGCATCGGCCCAAGGGTCGGTAACGGCCCAAGATGCCTCGCAATCCTGGGACGCGGCCTGGGAGGCGGCTGTCTGATCAAAGGGAAACCGGTTTGCGAGAGGAACAGATAAGCATAGGAACCGGAAAATGTAGAAACAGGAAAATGTAGGAACAGGTAAATGGAGGAACAGGTAAACATAGGAACGGATAAACATAGAAACAGGTAAACGTAAAAACAGGTAAACGTAGGAACAGACAAACGTAGGAATAGGTAAACATAGGAATAGGAGAAACGTGACACGGAGGAGAGTATCATGAACGAGAATACCAGGAACGGTCAAAAAAAGAATAGAGTTCAATATCTCGGGCTAAAGGTCAGCATCGTAGTAGCCTTCCTGCTGATCGCCAGCATAGCGATCGTGCTGGAGCTGAGCATTTCAAAGTTTCGGGATTATGCTATGAATGTGATGGAGAACATGTGCGTGAACGGCACCAACGTGCTTGCCTATGAATTGCAGGGACATTCTGACGGGGAGGATATGACCGCCCTGCTGGACGATTTGAAGGAGCAGATGGGGTGTGAGTTTACCATTTTCCACGGGGATGAGCGCGCATATACCACCATTGTGCAGGAAGGACAGCGGGCCGTGGGGACGAAGCTTTCCGAGGAGGTGGCGGATATCGTCCTGGGACAGGGGCAGCCCTATGTAGGAGAGGTACAGATCCTGGGAGTGGATCATCTGTGCTCCTATGTGCCCACCAGGGACACAGACGGCGAGATCGACGGCTTGATCTTTGCGGGCATTTCCATGGAGACCGCTTCCGCCCAGATCAATAAAACCGTGACCACCGCTTTGGTGAGCGCGCTGGTCATGATCGTTGTGAGCCTGATCTTGCTGACAGCGTTTATGAGCCACACGGTTTTCGGCCCCTTGTCCAGGCTCACGGAGCTGGCCCAGACCATGGAGCGGGGAGATCTGGGGCTTCGGAATCAGAGGACGGTGGTGAAGATCCGCTCCAACGACGAGATCGGATTTCTAGCGAAAACCTTTGAGAACACCATGAACCGTTTGAACGGGTACATAGGAGAAATCACCGTTGTGCTCAAGGCGATTTCCCAGGGGAATCTGACGGTGGCCACCAGACAGGAGTATGTGGGGGATTTTGTGTCTATCAAGGAATCCCTAGACGATATTCTGGAAAAGCTGAACCGTACCATGTCGCAGATCGTGGAAAGCGCGGATCATGTTTCAAACGGCGCGGAGCAGGTGGCGTATGGCGCGACTGCGCTCAGCCAAGGCGCGGTGGAGCAGGCCAGTTCCGTGGAGGATTTGAATGATAATATCCAGGAGATTGCCGAACAGGTACAAAGCACCGCCGTCACCGCCAGACAGGCCAACGGCCAGGTGGCTGCGGTCGGCGCGCAGCTTGCCGAGAGTGACCGCAAGATGCGGGAAATGATACAGGCGATGCAGGACATCAACGACAGCTCCAACGAGATCCAGAAGATCATAAAAACCATTGAAAATATTGCGACCCAGACCAATATTCTGGCGCTCAACGCTTCGGTGGAGGCGGCGCGCGCCGGAGACGTGGGCAAGGGCTTTGCCGTTGTCGCGGAAGAGGTGCGAGATCTGGCAGCCAGGAGCGCGGAGGCATCCAAGACCACAGCCGAGCTGATCGAGCGCTCCATAGAGGCGGTGGAGAAGGGAACCAGAATCGCCAATGAGACCGCGTCCCAGATGTTGGCCGTGGTGTCGGGAGCGGGCGAGGTCGTGGAGGCCACCAATCGGATCGCCGATGCCGCCGGAACACAGGCGGATTCCGTATCTCTGGTAAAGGAGCAGATCAACCAGATCTCCCAGGTGGTACAGACCAACTCGGCCACAGCCCAGGAGAGCGCCGCTACCAGCCAGCAGCTGAGCCAGCAGGCGGATGTGCTGAAAGAAATGATGCGCCTGTTCCGGTTAAAGGGACAATACGGGAAGGAATGGGCAAAATAAAATCCAAAATGGTAAATGGCAAAATAGCAAAAGGGTAAATGGCAAAGTAGTAAAATGGCAAATGGCAAAATAATAAAATGGTAAATGGCAAAATAGCAAAATGGCAAATGGCAAAATAGCGAAAATAGCAAAATTACAAAATGGCATAATGGCCGCTTTGCAAAATCCGAGGAAAAAGCGATTGAAATAAAAGGTCGGGTCTGGTAAAATATTTCATATGTCTCCGGTGGCAAGGAGAAGCTGAAAAGCGGATATTGTGACGGGGACGGCAGAGCGGAGGGACAGATGAAGAGAAACGTATCGGGAAGATGCAAAAGAAGGATGAGTGTGTGGATGGCGGCTTTTTTGCTGTTGTCCGTTGTGCTGCAGGGGTGTGCCGCCAAAGGAGGCGGGGAGGAGTCGGATACGATCCGCTGGTTCAATGCCTCCTACGCGATCCTGACGGAGCTGAATCACTGGGATTACAACACATTCCCCGGAATTAAGATCAATGAGAACACGCAGAATATGGAGATCGCTTCCCTGAAGGCGTCCTGGGACGTCACGGATCGCCAGAGTGCGGATGAAACGCTGGACTGGGTGCTTTCGGAGGGGCATCGGGCAGACTTTGTGGAGTCGGCGCTCCTTTTGGAGGAGGCCGGTATGGGCGAGATCCCAGCCGGGCAGCGCGCTGCCTGGGCCGCCGAGTCCTTTGGACTCTCGGAGGACGACGCGGAATACTTTGTCATGGTGTACGATTCCTACGAGGCATACGGAGAGGGAGCCATCGACGCATGGGATTACAGCCGTGCGCTGAACCTTTTGAGCTTTTACTACATTGCCGGCTATTATACCAGGGAGGAAGCCCTGGACAAAGCCCTGGAGATCGCGCAGACCGTGCAGCCTGAGTTTGACTCCTGGGACGAGTACGTGGAGAGCTACCTGCGCGGATATGAGTTCTGGGCGGAGGAGAGCAGCGACGAGCGGCGCGGGGTCTACGAGGACCTTAAGAGCAGAGAGGATAACCCGTATGCGGTAGATTACCATACGACATTGGAGAAAACCTGGTAACGGGACGGGCCCTGCCGGCAAAGATGAGATGGCCGACAGGGCTTCTCTGTCGGACGGCCGCGGTGTGACCGTGGGCGCAGTGGGCGGATCGGAGGAGAGCGAAGGGATGTATGAGCTGATACAGGCTGCGGGAAACAGCTACTATATACAGAGTCCGGCCAAGATCGGGCTGGTGAGACTGAGCGATACGGAGGTTTGCCTGATCGACAGCGGGAGCGATAAGGACGCGGGGAGGAAGGTGCGGCAGATCCTGGATGCCAACGGATGGCATCTGCAGGCTATTTACAACACCCACTCCCATGCCGACCACATAGGCGGCAATAAGTATCTGCAGGCCCAGAGCGGCTGCAGGATCTATGCGCCCGGTATCGATTGTGCGTTTACCAGGCATCCTGTCCTGGAACCGGCTTTTCTCTATGGGGGATATCCCGCGGACGAGCTGCGCCACAAATTTCTCATGGCCCAGGAGAGCGATGCGGAATATCTGACGGACGCGGCGCTTGCGGAGGGGATTGAGAAGATCCCGCTCCCCGGACATTCCTTTGATATGGTCGGTTTCCGGACGCGGGATCAGGTGGTCTATCTGGCAGACTGTCTCTCCGGCAGGGAGACGCTGGACAAATATGGGGTCGGGTTTCTCTGGGATGTGGAAGCTTATCTGAAGACTCTTGAGACGGTGAAGGGAATGTCCGCGCGTCTGTTTGTTCCTGCCCACGCGGAGGCCGTGGAGGACATCGCGCCCCTGGCACAGTACAATATAGATAAGGTGAGAGAGACGGGGGACAGGATCGTGGAGTTTTGCAGGGAGCCTCTCTGTATGGAGAAGATCCTGCAGAGATTGTTTGCCTCCTATGGGCTGAAAATGAGTTTTGAGCAGTATGCCCTGGTCGGCAGCACGGTGCGCTCCTATTTGACCTGGCTGAAGAGTAACGGCAGGGTGAGCGCTCGAATGGAGGACAATATGCTGCTGTGGGAGCGCGTATGAGCCCCTTGCGGATCTCAAGCGGAGACGGGGAAGGGGAAAAGAAGGGAGAAAAGGCAAATGAACCTGTGGTTTCTTTTTGCGCTGTTGTCAGCGGTGTTTGCGGCGCTCACTTCCATACTGGCAAAGATCGGGATTGAGGGCGTCAACTCTAACTTGGCCACGGCCATCCGGACGGTAGTAGTGGTGGTGATGGCCTGGGGAATGGTCTTTTTGACACACGCACAGGAAGGGCTTGCGGATATAAGCAGAAAGAGCTGGATCTTTTTGATCCTGTCCGGACTGGCTACCGGAGCCTCCTGGCTGTGCTATTACAGGGCGCTTCAGATGGGCGAGGCGTCTAAGGTGGTCCCCATCGATAAGCTGAGTGTGGTCTTTACGCTGATCCTTGCCTTTGTGCTGCTCAAGGAGGAGGTCTCCCTAAAATCGCTTGGGGGATGTGTCCTGATCGCCGCGGGGACTCTGCTCATGGTGCTTTAGGGGCAAAACGGCGGCCGACGACAGGGCGGCGGGAAGGAGGAGAAGCCGTGGCAAAGCAAAAGGAAGCGAAGACGAACGCGATGCGTATTTTGGAAAATTTAAAGATCCCTTTCACCTGCCAGACCTATGAGTGCGAGGAATTTGTAGATGGCATCCAGGTGGCGGACAAGCTGTCCCTTCCCTATGAGAAGGTTTACAAGACGCTGGTCACGGTGGGAAGCAGCAAAAACTATTTCGTCTTTGTCATTCCCGTCGCGGAGGAGCTGGATAGGAAAAAGGCGGCGAGGAGCGTGGGTGAGAAAAGTGTGGAGATGATCCACGTGAAGGAGATCAACGCGGTCACCGGATATCTGCGGGGCGGGTGTACCGCCGTCGGAATGAAGAAGCCGTATGTCACCCGCATCGATGAGAGTGCAAAGGAACAGGAGCGCATTTATGTCAGCGGCGGCAGAGTGGGCGTACAGATCTGTTTGGCGCCGCTTGATCTGGCGAGGGCGGCGGACGCCGGATTTGCGGATTTGATAAAAGGGAAATGACAGAGAATGAAACGCATGGTGAGTATGGAGGAAATCTCCGACGGAAGACTTTACGGGATCAATGATATGGTGAAGGCGGACTGTCATGACTGCGTGGGATGTTCCCGCTGCTGTCACGACATGGTAAAGACGATCCTTCTCTATCCGCTGGATGTGTACCGGCTTGCGGCCGGCACGGGAAAACCCTTTACAGGGCTTTTGGAGAGAGAGGTCGAGCTTGGCGTGGTAAACGGGATCGTGCTGCCCAATCTCAGGATGACGGAGGAGGGGAATTGCTGCGCTTTTTTGGATGAGAACGGAAGATGCGGCATCCACGGCTTCCGGCCGGACCTCTGCAGGCTCTTTCCTCTGGGGAGATACTACGAAAACGGTGATTTTCGGTACTTTCTCCAGGTGGGGCAGTGCGACCATCCCCACACCAAGGTGAAGGTCAGCAAATGGATCGACACGCCGGATTATGCGAGGAACAAGGCGTACATCCTGCGCTGGCACGATCTGTTGGCGTGGGCGGAAGAAATCCTGGAGAGCTGCGGGGATGACCTTTTGAAGAAAAATCTGAACCTGGCGATGTTAAATACTTTTTATATGGCGCCCTACGACAATGCCGCGGATTTTTACGGGCAGTTTGCGGAGCGGGCGGACAGGATGGAGGCGGCCCTGGGCGAAAAAGAGTGAGGGGCGGGAAATTGCCGTCTGTCCCTGTGGGGGCGTGGCGGCGCGGAAGGAGCGTGTCGGACAAAAATGGAGATCAGAAAGGTTTTGGAACAGCTAAAGGCTGGAGCGATCACCGTGGAGGAGGCGGAGGGGCGTCTGAAAAGGCAGCCCTTTGAGGATCTTGGCTACGCCAAGCTGGACAGCCACAGGGAGATCCGGTCAGGGTTTCCCGAGGTGATCTTTTGCAGCGGAAAGCCGGATGAATTTCTGCTGTCGATCTATCAGCGGATGTATGAGGAAAACGGGGAGGTGTTCGGCACCAGGGCAAACGAGCACCAGTACCAACTGGTCAGGGAGGCACTCCCCCAGGCGGTCTACGATCCGCTCTCCCGCATCCTGAAGATAGAGAAGCCGGACAAAGAGCGAAAGGGAAAAATCGCAGTCTGCACCGCCGGCACGGCGGATATACCGGTGGCGGAGGAAGCGGCGCAGACCGCGGAATACTTTGGATCCCATGTGGAGCGCATCTTTGATGTGGGAGTCAGCGGCCTTCACAGGCTGCTGTCGCAGATGGATGTCATCCAGGAGGCGAACTGTGTGGTGGCGGTAGCCGGTATGGAGGGGGCGCTTGCCAGTGTGATCGGCGGACTTGTGCAAAATCCGGTGATCGCGGTGCCCACCTCCGTGGGGTACGGGGCCAGCATGAACGGCCTGTCGGCCCTGCTCACCATGATCAATTCCTGCGCCAACGGAATTGCGGTGGTGAACATCGACAACGGGTACGGAGCCGGCTATCTGGCGACACAGATCAACCGATTGGCGGAAGGGATCCGGTAGCGGGTCCCTTCCGTTTTACGGGTGTGGATGGGGAAGTACGATGGCAACGGATACAAAGGAGGCTGACATACACGATGGAACAGAGAACGACGACGGTTCAAAATGTTTTGCGGGGAATGAGAGACGGGTTCCCTATTGGACTGGGCTATTTTACGGTGGCATTCTCCCTGGGGATAGCGGCGCACAAGGCGGGCATGACCGCGCTGCAGGGCTTTGTCATGAGCCTGTTGAACAACGCTTCTGCGGGAGAGTACGCCGGAATCGCGGCGATCAGGGCCGAAGCGCCCTACTGGGAGCTGGCGGTACTGACGCTGATCGCCAACGCGCGGTATCTCCTCATGGGCTGCGCCTTGAGCCAGAGGATGGCCCCCGGGCTCTCGATCGGGCATCGTATGCTCATCGGTTTTGATATCACGGACGAGCTGTTCGGGCTTTCCGTCGCCCAGCCGTACCCGCTGAGACCTTCCTATGTCTACGGGGCATATGTGACGACCATTCCAATGTGGGCGGCGGGAACCGCGGTGGGGATCGTGGCGGGGAATCTGCTTCCCCTGACCATTGTGAACGCGCTGAGCGCTTCCATCTACGGAATGTTTCTGGCGGTGGTCATCTCCCCGTGCCGCAAAAACAGGGTCATTCTGTTCGTGGTGCTGGCGAGCTTTCTGGTGAGTAGCGCGGTGATGATGATTCCCTGGATCGCCGCAATGTCCGCCAGCCTGCGCATTATTTTGTTGACGTTGCTTCTCTCGGTTGTTGCGGCGGTCCTTTTCCCACATCCTGATGACGAGGAGGCAGAAGCGGCATGTTAGATTCGATTTGGATCTGTATTTTGATTATGGCAGTGGTCAGTTATCTGCTTCGGGTGCTTCCGGTCACCCTGATCCGCCGGCAGATCAAAAACCCGTTTGTGAGGTCCGTCCTCTACTATCTTCCTTATGTGACACTCTCCGTGATGACGGTTCCGGCGATTTTCTCGGTCTCCGGCAATCCTGTCTGCGGGGCGGTGGCGCTTGTGGCGGCCTGTGTGGCGGCATGGTTTACCTCCAACATGTTTCTGTCCGCCTGCGTTGCCTGCGCCGCGGTGTTTCTCTGCAGCTTCCTGTGAGCGGAAGCTTTGTCCGTCCGCGCCAGTTGCGTGCCTTGGGAAAACATCAGGCCCGCGAGGGATGCTTCTGGATAGATGTTTCTGGATAGATATTTCTGGATAGATGTTTCTGGATAGATGTTTCTGGAAAGATGCTTCTAGTAAGAGAGAAAAAACGTGGTAAAATAGAATTTATTCCGCGGGACGGAGAAGAGCCCGCGACAGTGCCGGTGGATCAGGTAGGGAGTACATACGGAGAGCGCAGTCAGGGAGTACAGACGGAAAGCGCAGTCAGGGAGTACAGACGGAAAGTACAGGCCGGAAGTATAGACAGGGAGTACAGACAGGGAGGAACAAGGAGATGGCAGAGCAGGAGAGCGCCGTCAGTGAAAAGCTGGAGCGGCTGAGAGAATATTTGCGGGGAAAGGGGAGCGTGGCGGTTGCCTTTTCCGGAGGTGTGGACTCCACCTTTCTTTTGAAGACAGCTCACGATGTTCTGGGAGATCGTGCGGTCGCCGTGACGGTACAGTCAGTGCTGTTTCCCGAGAGGGAGCAGAACGAGGCGGAAGATTTCTGTGAGAGGGAGGGCATCCAGCAGGTGGTGTGCCGCCTGGATGTGCCGTCCGTCGACGGATTTCGGCAGAATCCGAAGGATCGGTGCTATCTGTGTAAGAAAAGGCTGTTTCAGAGGATCCTTGAGATTGCCCGAGACAATGGGCTCGCCGTGACGGTCGAAGGATCGAACCTGGATGATAACGGGGACTACCGCCCGGGACTTCGGGCGGTGAGGGAGCTGGGTGTGGAGAGTCCGCTCCAGGCCGTAGGGCTTTCTAAAAGGGAAATCCGTTTCCTGTCAAGGGAGCTTAGACTGCCCACCTGGGACAAGCCCTCCTTTGCCTGCCTCGCCTCTCGGTTTGCCTATGGGGAGACTATCACGGAGGAGAAGCTTGGCATGGTGGAAAAGGCGGAGACGCTTTTGCTGGATCTGGGATTTCGCCAGATGCGCGTGCGCATACACGGAACGATGGCGCGGATCGAGGTGCTGCCGGAGGAGTTTGGGAAACTGATGGAGGATGCCACCCGTAGCAGGATCGTGCAAAGCCTGAGAGAATACGGTTTTTCTTACGTGGCGATGGACCTGCAAGGCTATCGCACGGGGAGCATGAATGAGACGCTGAAGGACAAGGTCTGAAGGAGAGAAAAATGCGCCGGACGGCTTTTGCGGAGCAGGCAAAATTAGACGGGTAAAATAGAATTGGCAAAGTAGAGAAAGCAAAATTGAACAGGCAAATTAGGCGGGTAAAATAGAATTGGCAAAGTAGAGTAGGCCAAACTGGGTAGGCAAAGTAGAGTAGGCAAAATTGGGCAGGCAAGCAGAGTAGACAAAATAAGACGGGTAAAACAGAGCAGGCAAAATAAAACAGAAAAAAATAGAGCAGACGTATATAGAGGAGACAAGAGAATGGGAAAAACGATCTATCTGGAATGTAACAGCGGGATCAGCGGAGACATGACCGTAGCGGCGCTCTTAGATCTGGGCGCCAGTGAAAAGGTGCTGAGACAGGTGCTGGACAGTATTCCTGCGGGAGGCTTTCAAATTGAAATTGGGCGTGTGAACAAGGCTGGCATCGACTGCTGTGACTTTCGTGTGATACTGGATGAGGCGCACGAAAACCACGACCACGATATGGAGTATCTGCACGGGCATGAGCATGACCCCGCCCACGAGAACGCTTCCGCCCATGCCTACGCCCACGATATGGAGCATAATCACGACCATGTCCATGACCACGTCCACGGTCACGATCACGATCACCCCCACACTCACTCCCACCCCCACCATGAGCATCGGGGGATGGCGGAGATTCGGGCGATCCTTGCGGGGACGCAGATGACGGAGCGCGCGCGGCAGACGGCCTCCCGCATCTTTACTATTCTGGCGGAGGCGGAGTCCAAGGCGCACAATGTGCCTGTGGAGGAGGTGCACTTTCACGAGGTGGGAGCTATTGACTCCATTGTGGATATTGTGGCGGCGGCGGTCTGTCTGGACGATCTGGACGTGACGGAGGTCATCGTGCCGAGGCTCTGCGAGGGTCGGGGGACCGTGCGGTGCCAGCATGGGATCCTGCCTATTCCCGTGCCGGCCACCGCCAACATCATGACGTCCTACCGTCTGCCGGTGGAGTTTACAAACGTGCAGGGGGAGCTTGTGACGCCCACCGGCGCTGCGATCGTGGCGGCGGTCCGGACGAGGGATAAGCTGCCCGAGACGGTACGGATCTGCGGGATCGGCCTCGGAGCCGGAAAGCGCAGCTATGAGCGCCCCAGTATTTTGCGCGCTATGTGGCTGGATACGGCACAGGAGGAGAGGGACCGGATATGGAAGCTGGAGAGCAACATCGACGACTGCAGCGGAGAGGCGCTGGGCTTTGTGATGGATCGTCTCTTTTCCGCCGGAGCGAGGGATGTCTTTTTTCTTCCGGCTTACATGAAGAAGAACCGCCCCGCGTGGGTCCTCAGTGTCCTCTGCGGGGAGGAGGATGTGGAGCGGATGGAGCGGATTATCTTTCGGGAGACTACCACCATCGGCATCCGCAGGACAGCTATGGAGCGCACGGTTCTCAAGAGAGAGCTGATCGATGTGCAGACCCCTTACGGAGAGGCCAGGGTCAAGGTGTGCCGCCTGGGGGAGGAGACGCGCTTTTATCCGGAATATGAGAGCGTGGCACGGATCTGCAAAGAGCAGGGACTTCCCTACGGCGAGGTGTACCGGATGATCCTGGAGAAATGTTAAAATTTTATAAAGATGCCTCCCGTTTCTTGACAGGTGCGGGAGGGCGGCGTAAAATATGTTCGATACCGAACAATTCAAGACCAAACAGTTTGGAAGGAAACATGAGGGGATCTTGGGAGGCTGAATATGGAGGAGAATGGAAATCGGGTAGGTTTCTGTATACATCGTCTGAATGTGACGATGAAGCGTGTCCTGGACGCCAGGGTGAAGAGCGCCGGAGTGGACGAGGTGACCCTGATGCACGGCTGGATCATCAAGTACCTGTACGAGAACCGGGATCGGGACGTGTACCAGAAGGACATCGAGAGGCACTGCTGTGTAGGGCGGTCCACCGTTACCTCCATCATCCAGTTGATGGAGAAAAAAGGGCTGATCCGCCGCGAGACGGTGGAGAATGACGCCAGATTGAAAAAGGTGGTGTTGACGGACAAGGGACTTCGCAACAACGAGGCCATCGAGGAGGCGATTGCCGGCGTGAACCGGGATATGGTGGAGGGGATCGCCGCACAGGAGCTTGCGGTCTTTGAGCGGGTGATGCAGAAAATGCTGGAAAATATACAGGAAAGGTTGAAGGAGTGACATGGTAAAAAGGATCTTACAGGAAGTAAAGGAATTTAAAGCCGCTTCCATCGCAACTCCCATCTGGATGATCGTGGAGGTGATGATGGAGATGGTGATCCCCTACCTGATGGCGTCCATCATCGACGACGGCGTCGAAAAGGGGGACATGACGCACATCTTAAGGGTGGGAGGAATGATGATCGTGGCGGCGTTGATCGGCTTGCTGGGCGGCCTGATGGGCGCCCGCTTTGGGGCGAAGGCGTCCACCGGTCTTGCGAGGAATCTGAGGGAGAGCATGTTTGGGAGGATCCAGACGTTTTCTTTCTCCAATATTGACAAGTTCAGCACGGCGGGCCTGGTGACCAGGCTCACCACGGACGTGACCAACATCCAGAACGCCTACCAGATGGTGCTGCGCATGATGATGAGAGCGCCCGCCAGCATGATCTGTGCGCTTGTGATGGCGTTTATCATCAATGGGAGGATCGCAAGCATTTATCTGGTTGCGGTGATCCTTCTGGCCATCGTGCTGTATTTCATTATCAGCAACGCCACGGCGTACTTTAAGCAGGCCTTTCCCAAGTACGATGCGCTGAACGCGTCCGTGCAGGAAAACGTCTCGGCGATCCGCGTGGTGAAGGCTTACGTGCGCGAGAAGGAGGAGACCTCCAAATTCCAGCAGGCAAGCGCCAACATCTATAAGATCTTCGTCAAGGCGGAGAAAAATGTCATCGCCAATATGCCGATCATGCAGTTTACGGTGTACACCTGCATTATCCTCATCAGCTGGATCGGCGCGAAGATGATCGTGAGCAGTCAGTTGACCACGGGTGAGCTGATGAGCCTTCTGACCTACTGTATGAATATTTTGATGAACCTGATGATGCTGTCCATGGTGTTTGTGATGATCTCCATGAGCACGGCCAGCATGGAGCGTGTCTGCCAGGTGCTGAACGAGGAGAGCGATCTGAAAAACCCGGCGAATCCGATTAGGGAGGTCCCGGACGGAAGCATCGTATTTCGGAATGTGGCGTTCTCCTACCATCCCCAGTATGGCGGAGAGCCCGTGCTGAAGGAGATCAACCTTGAGATCCGGTCGGGGGAGACCATCGGGATCCTGGGAGGCACCGGCAGCGCAAAGACCTCGCTGGTAAACCTGATCAGCCGTCTGTACGATGTGACGGAGGGCGAGATCCTGGTGGGCGGCCACAACGTGAAGGAGTACGATATGGAGGTTTTGCGCAACCAGGTGGCCGTTGTGCTCCAAAAGAACGTGCTGTTCTCCGGCAGTATCTATGAAAATCTGCGCTGGGGCAACCGGGAGGCCACCGATGAGGAGTGCCAGGCCGCCTGCAGGCTGGCCTGTGCGGACGAATTTATCAATCGTTTTCCGGACGGCTACAACACCCATATAGAGCAGGGCGGCAACAATGTCTCCGGCGGGCAGAAGCAGAGGCTTTGTATCGCCAGGGCGCTGTTGAAAAAGCCGCGGATCCTGATTCTGGACGACAGCACCAGCGCGGTGGATACCGCCACCGACGCGAAGATCCGCCGTGCGTTCCGAGAGGAGATACCGGGCACCACCAAGCTGATCATCGCGCAGCGCGTCTCCAGTATTCAGGACGCGGACCGCATCCTGGTCCTGGAGGACGGCAGGATCAACGGTTTCGGAACCCACGAGGAGCTGCTTGAGACCAACGAGATCTACCGCGAGGTATATGAGTCCCAGACCGGCGGGTCGGGAGATTTTGACGAAAAGGAGGCGGATTAAAATGCCGGGACCAAATAGAGGGGCGCTGGGAAGGCCCAAGCCCAAGGTGGAGAATCCAGGGAAGCTCTTTGTGCGCATTATGGCATATGTCTTCCGCTTTTATAAGGTGCACTGCTGTTTTGTGCTGCTGTTTATCGTTCTGGGCGTGCTGGCCAATGTGCAGGGGATGCTGTTTACCAAAAACCTGATCGACGATTACATCACGCCGTACCTTTTGACGGATCATCCGGACTTTACTCCGCTGGCACACGCCATCGCCAGGGTGGCGGTGTTTTACCTGATCGGCGTGCTCTCCGGTTACACCTACAACCGGATCATGGTCAACGTGACCCAGGGCGTGCTGATGAACATCCGAAACGAGCTGTTTGAGCATATGGAGAAGCTGCCTATCCGGTACTTCGACACCCATGCCCACGGCGACATCATGTCGGTCTACACCAACGATATCGACACCCTGCGCCAGATGATCAGCCAGAGCATCCCCCAGTGTATCAACAGCGCGTTCACGATCGTCAGCGTGTTTGTCAGTATGCTCATCTTAAGCGTGCCCATGACGCTGGTGACCTTGGTCATGGTGAGCTTTATGCTGGTCTGCACCCGTTTCGCGGCGGGCAGAAGCAGCCGGTACTTTTTGGAGCAGCAGAAAAACCTGGGCGCCGTAAACGGCTATATTGAGGAGATGATGGAGGGGCAGAAGGTGGTCAAGGTCTTCTGCCACGAGGAGGAGAGCAAGGAGCGCTTTAAGGAGCTGAACGATGCGCTCTATTACAGCGCGGATCACGCCAACACCTTTGTCAACACCCTGGGGCCCATCAATGCCCAGCTGGGCAACCTGAGCTATGTGGTGTGCTCCATCGTGGGCGGCGCCCTGGCGCTGAGCGGCTTCGGCAATTTTACCGTGGGCGCGCTGGCCAGCTTTCTGGCGCTGAATCGCAGCTTTAATATGCCCATCAACCAGGTCAGCCAGCAATTTAACGCTATCGTTATGGCTCTGGCGGGCGCGGACCGCATCTTCCGGATGATGGACGAGGAGGTCGAGACGGACAACGGCTATGTCACCCTGGTCCATGTGAAGGAGGAGGGCGGCAGATTGGTGGAGAGCGAGACCCGCACCGGCAGATGGGCGTGGAAGCACACCCACCAGGCGGACGGATCCGTGGAATACAAGGAGCTTCGGGGGGATGTGGTGTTTGACGGCGTGGATTTTGGTTACAATCCCGATAAGATCGTGCTGCACGACGTGAAGCTGTACGCGGAACCGGGGCAGAAGATCGCGTTTGTAGGGTCTACCGGCGCCGGCAAGACCACCATCACCAATCTGATCAACCGTTTCTACGACATACAGGACGGCAAGATCCGCTATGACGGTATCAATATCAATAAGATCAAGAAGGACGACCTGAGAAGGTCCCTGGGCATCGTGCTTCAGGACACCCATCTGTTCACGGGGACGATCATGGAGAATATCCGGTTCGGCAATTTGAACGCCACGGACGGAGAAGTGATGGCGGCGGCGAAGCTGGCCAACGCGGACGGCTTTATCCGCAGGCTTCCGGCGGGCTACGACACCCTTTTGACCGGAGACGGCGCCAACCTAAGCCAGGGGCAGAGACAGCTTCTCGCCATTGCCCGGGCGGCGGTGGCGGATCCTCCGGTGCTCATCCTGGACGAGGCGACCAGCTCCATCGACACCAGAACGGAGCGCATCGTGCAGGCGGGCATGGATCATTTGATGATGGGAAGAACCACCTTCGTCATTGCCCATAGGCTTTCCACGGTGAAAAACTCCGACTGCATCATGGTGCTGGAGCAGGGAAGGATCATCGAGAGAGGCACCCACGACCAGCTGATCGAGGAGAAGGGCAGATATTACCAGTTGTATACAGGAAACGCCATCGGAGGCTGACGCTGACGGGAACGCCTTGCATCTCAGCGCGCCGGAGCGGTGGGCTGGCACATCTGGTCGATGACGGACCGGATCTTGTCGCGCACCAGCTCCGCGATCTCGATGGAGTTCATCTCCTTGTAATCGTCGTAGTAGATGGGCTCCAGAAAGTGCACCTGGGTGGTCACCGGCCGGATGGAGTTGATCCCGAAGGGCTTGTAGGAGTCGATCAGCGCCACCGGCACAATGGGGCATTTGGATTTCATGGCGCACTTGAAGGCGCCGGGAAGAAATTCCTGCACGGCATTTTTGTTGTGGTAGTAGCCGCCCTCCGGAAAGATGATGTAGCGTCTGCCCGACTTCACCTGATCGGTCACCTCCAGGATGGTTTTCAGCTGGGTCTTCATGCTGGACTTGTCCAGCCGGCTCCCGCGCAGGAGTCTTACAAACTCATTGGTCAGGGGAAGCTGGGAGCGCCCCGCGTCGATCATGACGGTGCAGGGCTGCTTGTGGGCCCAGATGATACCGAGGGAATCGTATTTGCCCTGGTGGTTGGCGTACATGACGTAGCCTCCCTGGGGGGGCAGTTTCTCGGCGCCGTACACCAGGGTTTTGATAAACCCGTTGCGCTTCATAATGGTGATCATTCGGCGGGCGATCCGGTAGCGGTCGGCCTCGGTGTATTTTTCGCTGTGTCTCTCTATATAGCCCGCTTTCCAGAGATAGTACAGGATAAACGGCAGGGAAACGGTACAGACAAAAGCAATTCTCAACATAAGATCCATCCCTCAATTCTTTTGTGTTTCTCAACATAAAATAATATAGCATATTGTCGGTTTTTTTTCAAACCCTTCCCGCAGCATCCGTATCGCCGCGGGGCTCGGAAAAACAGATTGTTTGGAGCGGAGAGAATGAAATATTTTAAAAAAGAGTATTTGAAAAAGGATATTTTATCCGGCATTGTGGTGGCGCTGGTGTCCATCCCCATCTCCATGGGATATGCGCAGGTGGCGGGACTGCCGGTGGTGTACGGTCTCTACGGGTCCGTTCTGCCGGTGCTGGTCTATGCGTTTGTCACCTCGTCGCCGCAGTTTGTGTTTGGCGTGGACGCCACGCCGGCGGCCCTGGTGGGAGGCACCCTGGCTGGCCTTGGGATCGCCCAGGGCTCTTTGGAGGCGGTCGCCATTGTGCCTGTGATCGCCGCGGCCACCGCGGCCTGGCTGTTTCTCTTCTTTTTCCTGCGGGCGGGACGGCTGGTCAACTATATTTCAAAGCCTGTTATGGGAGGATTTATCTCGGGGATCGGGTGCACCATTATCCTGATGCAGGTGCCCAAGCTGTTTGGGGGAAATGCGGGGACCGGAGAGCTGTTTGTGCTGCTTGGCCACATCTGGGGAGAGCTGGACGCCTTCCATCCCCTGTCCGCGGTGCTGGGCGTGGGGACGGTGGTGGTCCTGCAGATTGCCCGAAAGAAGGTGCCGAAGCTGCCCATGTCCGTTCTGTGGATGGGGGCGGGCGCCGGACTCACCGCGTGCTTTGGGCTGGAGGAGCGCGGCGTCAAGCTGCTTCCCAGCGTGGAAGCGGGACTTCCCAGGATCGTCATGCCCAATATGGCCCTGTTGGGGGCGCACGCGGAGGATATCGTCCTTTTGTCTTTGACCATCGCGCTGGTCATTATGGCGCAGACCCTTCTGGCGACCAGCAACTATGCCCTCAAGTACAATTACAAGGTGGATAACAACCGCGAGATACTGGCCTATGCCGCCGGAAACCTGGCCGCCTCCCTGGTGGGCTGCTGCCCCGTAAACGGCAGCGTCTCCAGAAGCGGGATCGCGGACCAGTACGGCTGCAAATCCCAGGTGATGTCCGTTACCGCCGGCATCACCATGATCCTGGTGCTCCTCTTTGGGACAGGGCTGCTGCAGTACCTTCCGGTGCCGGTGCTGACCGGTATCGTGATCTCCGCCCTCATGGGGATCCTGGAGTTTGACATTGCAAAGAAGGCGTGGAAGGCGGATAAACAGGAGTTTGGCATCTTTCTGGCGGCCTTTCTCGGGGTGCTGGTCCTGGGAACCATATACGGCGTGGTTATCGGGGTGCTTTTGTCCTTTGTCGCGGTGATCCTTCGGGCGGTAGTGCCCCCCAAGACCTTTTTGGGAATGATACCGGGGCACGAGGGGCTGCACAATCTGAGCCGCAACCGGGACGCCCGTCCCATCGCCAACACCGTTATATACCGGTTTAGCGGCAATCTGTTTTTTGCCAACATAGAGGCGTTTCAGGAGGATATCGAGGGGGCGTTAAAGGAGGACACCAGGCAGGTCATTGTGGATGCCCGAGGGATCGGGAGCATTGATATCACGGCGGCGGAACGGCTGGTGATTTTGAAGCGGAACCTGAACGCCCGGGGGATCTACTTTTACCTGACGGAACATGCGGACACGGTGAACGATCAGCTTCGGGCCTTTGGGGCGGGAAGCCTGATCGAGGAGGGCTCCGTGCGCAGAACGGTGTCCCTGGCCCTGAGAGCGGCGGGCGTGAATAAGCCGTACCCTCTGGAGGGCGTGTCGGAGCGGGACCCTTCGCACGTGGAGGCGGCGGAGCGCCTTGCGGAATTTGAGTGGGCGTTTGGCGCGGAGGCGGGGGAGAAGATGGAGACTCTGGCCCGGGAGGTGGCGCAGAAGCTGGTGGCTTCCGGAGACTACAGCCTGGAAAACATTGTCAGAACGGAAAACGCCGCCTCCTGGGGGCGTGTGGGCCTGTTTGACGAGGACGAGCTGCTGAACCGCCTGGAGCTTTATTTTTCCGATTTGGAGGGAAGGGACAGCGCGGACGTGGAGGAGGTCGAGAGAAGGCTGGAGCAGCGCCGCCGCGTCATCGAGGAGAAATTAAAGGAGCTCAGTCCGGAGGCTCTTGAGCTTCTGCGGAGACATCGGAGAGAGATTGAGGAAAGGCTGAAGGAGAGGCGTCCGGAGTATTATAAACAGTACCTGGAGCTGCGCAGACGGCTGGAAAAGCCGAAAGAGAGATAAAAAAATAGGTTCCTGCAAAATTTTACTGTTGTAAAGTGGTAAAATATGTGCTAAAATGTCAAAAGTCACACACAGACAGCTAAAAGGCAGGAAACCTGCACAAAAGCAAGGAGTTGGCCGGATGAGATTTTATCCCTTGACAGCCGTTGCGAGAGAGCCTGAAGCGCTTCAGGCGGAATACAGAGAGGGACGGGAGATCGGCAGGATACGCCTGGGCGCGGCCGTCCTCTTTTTCCGTTCTAGGCGAAAGGTGTTTTACATACCCTATACAGAGATCCGGAGGTACTTTCGGAGAGTACTGCTGGTTCCCGCTAAGATGTGCTGTGGCAGAGGCAATTTTCAGATGGAGCACCTGGTCCTCTGCGGGGACGAGGGGGAGCTGGCGCAGATCGAGCTGCCGGGGACCCAGGCGGCGAAGGTGCTGATGGAATGTCTGGGAGAGCTGGCTCCGGACGCGGCCGCAGGCAGTCCGCCACGGACGGATGCGGCGGACGACAGGGAAGGGCCAGGGAGCCGGAGGGAAGAGAAGGAATGACCGTCACGGAAGCCCTTGAGGCAGTATTGCGATCCTATCAGCGCTATTATAATATCGAGACGGAGAAGGCGGCGGAGCCGTTTGCGGCGGAGGCGGCCTTCCATACGCATGACGAGCAGTATTTTCTGATGAAGAGCGCCAAGATCTCGGAGGCGGAAGCGCATGAATATGTGTTTTTTGCGACCGGTCAGTCCCTGGGGCTGGAGGACGTGAAAAAGCTGGACGAGAGGGCGTGGGAGGAGGGCCTGGCGCGGGTAAAGCCCCATGCCAATCACCGCAGCTCCGACATCGTCCTGATCCTTCTGGCGGAGCGTTTGACCCAGGAGGCCAGGGATTATATCAAGGCGCTGAAGCGCTATAAGAGCTATCGCTTCACCCTGCAGGGGTGGAGCGGTTATCGAGTGGTTGCATTGGAGACTTCCACAGGGGAAGTGCTCTGCAATAAGCGGGGCAGGGACCTAAAGAAGCTCCTTCGCAATATAAAGTAATCAAAAGAGAGGTGTTATTATCATGACTGCTATCCTGATCATTGTAGCAGCAATCGTTTTGCTGGTGCTGGGCTATGTCTTTTATGGCTCCTGGCTGGCAAAACAGTGGGGCATCGACCCCAGCAGAAAGACGCCCGCTGTTGAGCTGGAGGACGGCGTGGACTACGTTGCCGCCAAGCCCGCAGTGCTGATGGGACATCATTTTTCTTCCATCGCCGGCGCAGGTCCCATCAACGGACCGATCCAGGCATCCGTATTCGGATGGCTTCCCGTATTTTTGTGGTGTGTGATCGGAGGAATCTTTTTCGGCGGACTGCAGGATTTCGGATCCCTGTTCGCATCGATCCGTCATGACGGAAAGTCCGTCGGCGAGATCATCAAGGATTCCATGGGTCCCAGAGCGAAAAAGCTGTTCATTGTTTTCGCCCTGCTGGTTCTGATCCTGGTGATCGCATCCTTCGTGAACGTGGTAGCCGGAACCTTTGCCTCCGACAGAGGCCTTGGTTTTACGACGAGCCCCCTGGGCACGGAGACGACGGCGATCATTTCCCTGTTGTTTATTGTATTGGCTATTATCTACGGCATTGTGACGAACCGCTTTGGCGTAAAGACTCTGCCTGCGACCATCGGCGGTATCGTCGGCATCGTCCTGATGCTGGTGCTGGGTCTGAATGTCGGCTTTGCAATGGGCCGCGTGGCCTGGATCGTGGTGATCGGCGCATATATTACGATCGCTTCCCTGGTTCCCGTGTGGATCCTGCTGCAGCCCCGCGACTATCTGTCCAGCTTCCTGCTCTATGCGATGATGATCGTCGCCGTTGTGGGCATCCTGTTCTCCGCCTTTGCGGGGACGGCCACCTTTGACATGCCGGTGTTTACGAGCTGGCACACCGGAATCGGCAATCTGTTCCCGGCGCTGTTTATCACAGTGGCTTGCGGCGCCTGCTCCGGTTTCCACAGCCTGATCTCCACCGGCACTTCCTCCAAGCAGCTGGCCAGCGAGAAGGACGCCAAGCCCATCGGCTACGGCTCCATGCTGATCGAGTCCGCTCTCGGCATCATTGCCCTGATCGCGGTGGGCATGGTCTATGCAAATTACACCGGCGGCGGGTTCGGTTCTCCCTCCGCAGCGTTTGCGGCGGGCATCGCGACCATGTTCGGCACCTCGGAGTCCTCTGTCTATAACACGGTGTACGCGCTGCTTACGCTGGCAGTGTCCGTGTTTGCACTCACCAGCCTTGACACCGGCACCCGTCTGAGCCGCTTCATGTTCAGCGAGCTGTTCTTAAAGGAGGGCGAGGCCACCTACAAGGATGCCAAGGGCATCCGCAAGGTGCTGGCTTATCCTCTGACCGGAACCTTGCTGATGGTTGTGATCGGCTGTATCTTAGGCGGATTGAGCCTGAGCCAGATCTGGGGTCTGTTCGGCGCTGCCAACCAGCTGCTGGCAGGCATCGCCCTGATGGCCGTTGCGGCTTGGCTGGGCAATGTGGGCAAGAACAACAAGATGTTCTACATACCGATGGCGTTCATGCTGATCGCTACCATCACCAGCCTGGTGACCACCGTGATCGCCAAGATCGGTATGGTGGCCGGAGGCACCGCACAGTGGGGCGATTGGTTCCAGCTTCTGTTTGCGGCAGCGATGGTCGTGCTGGCAGTGTTCCTTGTCATTGAGGGAATCCAGACCTTCCTGTCAATCTCCAGGAGAAAGAAGGCGGCCTGAGGCTTCGGACCGGCGAGAGATCAAGACAAAAGATCAAGACAAAAGAGTCCAATAAAAAAAGGGGACTGCGGACGGAGGAAAGCTCCGTTTGCAGTCCTTTTTTCGGCAAAAAGCGTTGGCGCAGCGCTGCATGGGGCGGCAGCCGCCGCCCTCACAGTCTGCCCGCCAGCAGGTCCGCCAGCGTGATGTGATAGAAGAAATCGTGTACGAGACCGTCAAACTTTTTCCACATGGGCAGCGTCTTACAGAAGGCTTCCCGAGGACAGGGCTCCGCCTCGGGACTGAGACAGGCCACGGCGGTCAGCGGCCCCTCCGCCTGCTCCAGGATCTCGCCTATGGTGTACTCCTCAGGGCGTCGCAGCAGGCGGTAGCCGCCGCCCTTTCCGCTTGCGCCCTTGACGAGCTTTCCCTTCACTAAGAGTTTTACGACGATCTCCAGATATTTTTTGGAGATGCCCTGTCTGGAGGCAGTTTCGTCCAGCGGCACCGGCCGGTCCGTGTCCTGTTCTGCCAGATCCAGCATAAAACGAATCGCATATCTTCCCTTGGTTGAGATCATAACAATACCCCTCCTGCCCCCTATTTTACGCCCCTCAAAAAAATTATGCAAGAAAATCCTATTTACCTATTGACAAAGTAGGAAAATAGGTGTAGCATACGATTATCGAATCTGAGCAGCCGAGGAAGAGAGGAGAGGAATGTTATGAACAGAAGAAACAATGTTTGTATCGCAGCCATGTGTTGTTGCCGAATGATGTTCTCTCGGGCATATCTCTATGGCCAGGTGTCTTCATCTGCTTTGTGTTGCACTCCTGTATAACATTTCGGTGAGAAATGCGGAATTGCCATTTGCCCGGGAGCTTGACAAAGCCCCCGTTTTTTTGCGCTCAGATTCCTGAAAAATTAACGGACAGTATCACACATTGTGACAGAAAGAAGAGGAGAGTTATTATGAAGAAATCGATATGGAAGCGGCTGGGAGCCGCGGCACTGACAGTTACCCTTTTGGCAGCCTCCCTGACGGGCTGCGGCAGCGGCAAAGCGGCAGACGCCGGATCCGACAAGGCGTCGGGAGCAGGCGACGGCGGCACGGTCTACCGGACCCTGGACGAGATACGGGACAGCGGCACGATCAACATCGGCGTGTTTTCCGACAAGAGCCCCTTCGGGTATGTGGACGAGAACGGAGATTATCAGGGCTATGACGTGTATCTTGCAAATCGGATCGGCGAGGATCTGGGGGTAGAGATCAATTACGTCTCCACAGAGGCCGCCAACCGCATCGAGTATCTGCAGACCGGCAAGGTGGACATTATCCTGGCAAACTTCACCGTCACGGAGGAGCGCGCGGAGGAGGTGGACTTCGCGCTTCCCTACATGAATGTGGCGCTGGGCGTCGTGTCCCCCGAGGACGCGGTGCTCACCAGCCTGGATGAGATCGGAGCGGACGACGAGGTGATCGTGATCTCCGGCACAACGGCGGAGACGTATCTCGAAAAGAATTATCCCGACATCAAACTCCAGAAGTACGATGCCTACGCGGAGGCCAAGACGGCCTTTGAGAACGGAAACGGCGTGGCCTGGGCAAACGACAACACGGAGGTGATCGCATTTTCCATCGAGAATGAGGGTTACACCGTCGGGATCCCTTCCCTCGGCAGTGCGGACACCATTGCGCCGGCTGTCACCAAGGGAAACGAGAGTCTGCTGAACTGGCTGAACGACGAGATTCGGGCCCTGGGCGAAGAGAACTTCTTCCATGCCGATTATGAGGCCACCTTGCTCGATACCTACGGCCCTGACTACGAGGACACGCTGGTAGTGGAGGGCGGTGTCGTGGGCACCGCAGCCGCTTCCGGCACGGCGGCTGTGGAGGACAAGGGCGTGATCACGGTAGCGGCGTCCACGACTCCTCACGCGGAGATCCTCGCCAAGGCGGCGGAGCTGCTCAAGCAGGAGGGATGGACCCTGGAGGTGACCGAGTTTGAGGATTACATCCAGCCCAACCTGGTAGTGGACAGCGGCGAGATCGATGCCAACTATTTTCAGCATGTCCCCTATTTGGATAACTTTAACGAGGAAAACGGCACCTCCCTGGTGTCTGTGGCAGGGATCCACTATGAGCCGTTTGGCATTTACCCCGGCACCAAGTCCGAGCTCTCCGAGCTGGAGGACGGGGATGTGATCGCCGTTCCGAACGATACCACCAATGAGGCCCGGGCGCTTCTTCTGCTTCAGGACAATGGGATCATTCGACTGAAGGATGGCGTGGGACTGCTGGCCACGGTGAACGACATTGAAGAGAACCCGCACAACATTAAGATTCAGGAGCTGGAGGCAGCCCAGGTGTCCCGGGTGAAGGATGAGGTGGCCTTTGTGATCCTAAACGGCAACTACGCGCTGGAGGCGGACTTCTCCGTTAGAAAGGACGCCGTCGCGTATGAGACGAGCGATTCCGAGGCGGCCAAGACCTATGTGAACGTCCTGGTGGTAAAGGAAGGAAATGAAAATCAGGAAGGGATCCAGGCGCTTGCCAGGGTTTTGAAGTCCGATGAGATCAAGCAGTTTATCAATGACACCTACGACGGAGCGGTAGTGCCCTTCGAGGATTGACAGGTCAGACACGGCGGGCAGCGGGTGAGAAAGCCGCTGCCCGCCGTTTGTATCTCCCAAAGCCTGTTTCGGAAAAGCATCGGAAAAACAAGAACGGACAAGGAGGCAGGAAATGGATCTGCAGGTGATGGTATCGTATCTGCCGCTCTATCGAGACGCGCTGTTTCTCACCGTGAGCATAGGGTGGCAGGGGATTTTCCTCGCATTGGCCATAGGCGTGCTGTGCGCGGCCGTCATACATTTGAAGGTGCCGGTTTTGCGCCGCATTGTGGGGATCTACATAGAGCTGTTTCGCAATACCCCCCTTTTGGTACAGCTTTTCTTTCTGTATTTTGCCCTCCCGAAGGTCGGCATCCGCATTTCCGCAAGTCTCTGCGGAGCCCTGGGGCTGGGGCTTTTGGGCGGCTCCTATATGGCGGAGACCTTTCGGAGCGGCCTGGAGAACATCGCGCCCATCCAGGCGGAGAGCGCGCAGAGCCTCGGGATGAACAGAGGGCAGGTCTTTTGGTATGTCATTCTTCCCCAGGCGCTTTCCACGAGCGTCCCCGGGCTGCTTGCCAATGTGATCTTTCTGTTGAAGGAGACGAGCGTGTTTTCCACCATCAGCCTGATGGATCTGATGTTCACGGCAAAGGATCTCATCGGTATGTACGCCAAGACCCTGGAATGTCTGACGCTCCTGGTGGTCTTTTACCTGATCATGCTGCTGCCGGTGTCCATCCTGGGCAGTCTGGCGGAAAGGAGGCTGCGCCATGCAGAGTTTGGGAATTGACGTGCTCTTCAAGGGGACGAACTTCCTGCGGCTGCTGGGAGGTCTGTGGGTGGCCGTCCGCATCAGCCTGATCTCCGTTTTGATCAGTATAGCGGCGGGGCTTGTGGCGGGAATGTTGATGACCTCCTCCAACCGGCTGTTGAAAGCGGTCTTTCGCGTCTATCTGGAGACGGTCCGGATCCTGCCGCAGATGGTGCTTCTCTTTATCGTCTACTTTGGCACCACGAGGGTGTTTGGGTGGGATCTGTCCGCCGAGACTTCCGCCGTTTTGGTGTTCAGCTTTTGGGGGACGGCGGAAATGGGCGATCTGGTGCGCGGCGCGCTCATCAGTATTCCGAGGATCCAATACGAGAGCGCGGAGGCGCTGGGAATGACGCCGGTCCAAACCTATCTGTACGTCATTCTGCCGCAGGCGGTGCGAAGGCTGATCCCGCTTTCCATCAATCTGATCACCAGAATGATCAAGACCACAAGCCTGGTCATGATGATCGGGATCGTGGAGGTGCTGAAGGTCGCCCAGCAGATCATAGAGGCCAACCGGAGGACCTCGCCGAACGCGGCGTTTGGGCTGTTTGCGGTCGTGTTTCTCTTGTATTTTCTGATTTGCTGGCCGATCGGCAGGCTGGCGGGATATCTTGAGAGGAGGTGGGCTTGAGGATGGAGCAGGTCCTTTTGAAAATCGATCATCTCCGGAAGGTGTTTGGCGGAGAGGAAATCCTGCGGGATTTCAGCCTGGAGGTCAAAAAAGGGGAGGTGGTCGTCATTATCGGCCCCTCGGGGTGCGGAAAGAGCACGTTTTTGCGCTGTATCAACGCCCTGGAGGAGATCCAGGGCGGCGAGATCTCGGTGGACGGGGAGGTGATCCAGAGAGACGAAAAGAGCATTTCAAGACTGCGTCAGAAGATCGGCATGGTCTTTCAGAGCTACGATCTGTTCCCCCATAAGACGATCCTGGAAAACATTCTCCTGGCGCCCATGAAGGTGCAGAAGAGAAATCGCGCCGAGGTGAGGGAGGAGGCGTTGACGCTTTTGGCCCGCGTTGGCCTGGCGGATAGGATCAACGCTTATCCGCGCGAGCTCTCCGGCGGGCAAAAGCAGAGGGTGGCCATTGTGCGCGCGCTTGTCATGCACCCGGAGATCCTTCTTCTGGATGAGATCACCGCGGCGCTGGATCCGGAAATGGTGCGGGAGGTGCTGGAGGTGGTGATCCTGCTTGCGAAGGCCGGCAGCACCATGCTGATCGTGACCCATGAGATGGCGTTTGCCAGGGCCATCGCGGACCGGATCCTTTTTTTGGAGAACGGGGAGATCGTGGAGGAGAGCGATTCCGCCGAGAGCTTTTTTACCAAGCCGCGGACCGAGCGGGCGCAAAAGTTCCTTCAGACCTTTGAATATGGATTCCGCACTTGAATTTTGCCGTCTATCTGTGTATAATAGTCCCATGAATAGTTCGATGGCAGACGGATGGGACATTCCGCTTTGACATAGGAAAAGGATACGACAAGGACGGGAGGTAGACGGCAATGAACAGAAAGCTGGAGCAGATTATCGAGGTTCTTCCGGTGATACAGGAGCTCTTCGGAAAGGATGTTTTTCTCTCCGTGATGGATGCAAACGGTGTGCTGCAGGCGTACGCGATCCCCAAGGGGGAGACGCCGAAGGCGAAGGTCGGGGAGGTCTTTAAGGATCCTACGGGAGCCCTCTACGATGTGTTGAAGACCGGGGTCGCCAGGCACAACAACCTTCCCAAGGAGGTCATGGGATCCGCCTTTGAGGGGGAGCTGATTCCCATAAAGGACGGCTCGGATGTGGTCGGATGTATCGTCAGCACCTACTCCGTCGAGACCAGGGACCACATGACAGACATCACGACCCGGTTCCAGGATTCGGTGAACGAGATCAACAGCTCTCTGCAGACGCTGATGGGAGGCATCGAAAATCTGTTTGCGCTGCTGGCCAACATGGATCAGGTGACCGCCACCGTGGAGAGCGATGTGCACAACGCGGTGGAGGTGGTGAACAAGATCAACAGCAACGCCTCCCGCTCCAATATCCTGGCGCTGAACGCTTCCATCGAGGCCGCCCGAAGCGGCGAGTACGGAAGGGGCTTTGCGGTGGTGGCTACGGAGATGGGCAAGCTTGCAAACGACAGCGGAAGCTCCGCCACGGCGATCAAATCGACGCTGAATACGATTATGGAGCACTTGGTATCCATTGCGACGGCGGTCAAGGACGCCAGCAATTTTACCAACGAGTATCGGGGCAGCATAGGCTCCATTCAAAAGATTTTGGAGGAGTTGGTTGGCCTCGCGGGAAAGCTGGAAGAGGATATCAACAAAAGATAAGGACGGATCAGGGGATCACACACGTTACGACAGGACCGTGGCGTGTGTGATCGTTTGTAATCCGACAAATTTTTTTTACGGAGGGCCGTGAGGAGAACCATCATGCCGATCGTATTTTCCAGGGAGCAGCAGCAGGCGATCCAACTTCATAATCGGAACATTCTGGTTTCCGCAGCCGCGGGGAGCGGCAAGACGGCGGTGCTGGTGGAGCGGATCATCCGAATGGTGTGCGACGAGGCGCATCCGGTGGACATTGACAGGCTGCTGGTCGTGACCTTTACCAATGCGGCGGCGTCCGAGATGCGGGAGCGCATCGCCGCGGGCATCGCGGAAAAGCTGCGCCTGCATCCGGAGTCGGAGCATATTCAGAAGCAGTTTACGCTGCTGCACAACGCGCAGATCACCACCATAGACAGCTTCAGCCTTTTTTTGATCCGCAATCACTTTGATGAGATCGGCCTGGATCCGGCCTTTCGGGTGGCGGATGAGGGCGAGATCCGCCTGCTGCGGCAGGAGGTGCTGGGCCGGCTTTTGGAGGAGGCGTTTGCCGCAAAAAGCGACGCCTTTGCGTCCTGTGTGGAGTACTTCTGCCCCAGGGGCAGGGAGAGCGTCCTGGAAAACCATATCCTGGATCTCTCCCGCTACGCCGCGAGCTTTCCGTGGCCCGAGGAGTGGCTTCTGGCGCGCAAGGAGGACTATCGGGCGGAGGATGTAGAGGCTCTGGAGAAAAGCGAGTACGGAAGGTATCTGAGGGAGCATGTGGGGAAGCTCCTTTTAGGATGCGCGGAGAAAATGAGACGGGTCCTGGGGCTCTGCGAGAGTCCCGACGGGCCTTATATGTACGGGGAGACGGTGGAGCGGGAGCTGGAGCAGCTGGAGAGGCTTGCGGCCTGCGGCAGCCTGGAGGAATATGCGGGCCGGATCCCGACGGTCTGCTTCGGACGCCTGCCCTCCAAAAAGGACGACAGTGTTTCCGCCCGAAAGAGGGAGCTTGCCAGAGAAATGCGCAGGCAGGTGAAGGAGGTACTGCAGGAGATCGCGGAGAAATTTTTTGCCACCCCGCTCTTTCTTGCGGCGAAGCAGGGAAGAGCCTGCGCGGAGCCGACGGGGATCCTGATCGATCTGGTCCTGGAGTTTGACAGGCGGATGAAGCAGAGGAAGCAGGAGAAGAAGATCATCGACTTTTCCGACATGGAACACTATGCGCTGGATATCCTGCTCACCAGGGAGGGGGACGAGGTGCGCCCCAGCCCTGTGGCGCTGGAGTACCGCCAGTATTTTGAGGAGGTCCTGATCGACGAGTACCAGGACAGCAACCTGGTGCAGGAGTATCTTCTGCGGGCGGTGTCCGGAGAGGAGGACGGGCATTTCAACCGCTTTATGGTGGGGGATGTGAAGCAGAGCATCTATAAATTCCGCCTCGCCAGGCCGGAGCTTTTTCTGGAAAAATATCAGGACTACGGGGAGGAGGGAGACTGCCGGAGGATCGATTTGTCCCGCAATTACCGAAGCCGCAGCCAGGTGGTCGGATCGGTGAACGATATTTTCGGGAGGATCATGAGCAAGGAGTGCGGCGGCATCGAATACGACGATCGGGCGGCCCTGTATGCGGGGGCGGTTTTTCCGGAAAACGAAGACTGCGGAAGCGAACTTTTGCTGGTGGACAGATCGACGGGAGAGAATACGCCGGTCGACCCGTCCGGCAAACCCTTGAGCCCAAAGCGGCTGGAGGCGGTGGCTGTGGCCCGCAGGATCAAGCGGCTGAAGGAGACCTTTCAGGTGACGGACAGGGCGGACGGGACCCTGCGGCCGGTGGAATACCGCGATATGGTGATCCTGCTTCGCACCACGAGCGGCTGGGACGAGGAGTTTAAGGAGGCGCTGGAGGAGGAGGGGATTCCCTCGTATATCACCTCCAGGACCGGCTACTTTGCCGCCTCCGAGGTGCAGGAGCTTCTGCAGTTTCTGCGGGTGCTGGACAATCCCCTGCAGGACATCCCGCTGTTTGGGGCGATGAAGTCTGTCTTCGGCGGTTTTGCGGAGGAGGAGATCGCCCGTATCCGGAGCGGGAAAAAGGAGGGTTCCCTGTACGAGGCGCTGTGCGCCTATGCGGGCCGGGGAGAAGAGGCTACAGGAAAAGAGGCCGCGAAAGAAGAGGCCGAGGGGGAGGAAGGGCTGATCGAAAAGGCCGGCGCCTTCCTTCGGCAAATCGACGCCTATCGGGACGCTATGATCTACCTGCCCATCCGAGAGCTGCTGCAGCGGATCTCGGACGATTACGGTTATCTGGACTATGTCACGGCTCTGCCCGCGGGCGGCAGGCGGCGGGCCAATGTGGAGATGCTCTTTACCAGGGCGTCCGACTTTGAGAAGACCAGCTATTTCGGCCTGTTTCACTTTGTGCGGTACATGGAGCAGCTGGAGAAATACGATGTGGATTACGGCGAGGCGGATGTGCTGGACGAAAACGCCGATGTGGTGCGCATTATGAGCATCCACAAAAGCAAGGGCCTGGAGTTTCCCGTGACCTTTGTGTCCGGCCTGGGCAAGCGGTTCAATATGCAGGATGCCAGCCAGCCGCTGATCGTGGACATGGATCTGGGGCTGGCCTGCGACTATGTGGATGTGTCAAGGCGCGTCCGAAACAGGACCCTGCGGCGGGCGGCCCTCTCCCGAAAGCTGCGGGAGGATGCCCTGTCGGAGGAGCTTCGAGTGCTCTATGTGGCGTTTACCCGAGCCAGGGAGAAACTGATCCTTACGGCGTCTCTGGAGCGCGCCGGAGAGAAGTGGGAGCTGGCGGGAGAGCGGGAAGAGAGGCGTCTGTCGTACCTGGATTTTATGGAGGCCGGAAGCTGTCTGGACTTTCTGCTGCCGGTGCTAAAGGGAACCTCCGTGGAGGTGAGCGTCCTATCCGGCGAGGAGCTGACCCGGGAGGCAGCTGCGGAACAGGTGCGCCTGTACGGAAAAAGGAGCGTCCTGGAGGGGGCCGCGGCCTGTGTGGACGAGGAGGCGCTGAAGGGGCTTCGGGAGAGGTTTTCCTACGAATACCCCTATCGGAGCCTGGAGAAGCTCTACACCAAGACCACCGTATCCGAGCTGAAGATCGCCGCGATGGCGGAGAAGGACGAGGAGGCGTACCACGCCTTTGAGGAGCGGGAGGTCGTGCCCTATCTGCCCGCCTTTGTGAGAGGGGAGGGGGAGGTCAGTGGCACGGTGCGGGGAAACGCCTACCATCGGGTTATGGAGCTGTTGGATTTTGAAGCGCTTTTGGGGGGACTGTACGATCGGTTTCCGGAGACCTACGAGGCGTACCGCGCCGGATTGGACCGCGGCCGCCTGGCCGGTGGGCTGAAGACCTTCCTGGAGACGGAGGCCGCCTCCCAGCGCCTGTCCCGGGAGTACCTGGGGGCGCTGCGAAGGGAGAAGCTGTTAGAGTTTCTGGGGCAGCGGATCGCCTACCGCATGTGGGCGGCCCAGCGCAGAGGGCAGCTCTACCGAGAACAGCCCTTTGTGCTGGGGATCGAGGCGGGAAGGCTGTCGCCGGATTTCCCGCCCCAGGAGCGGGTGCTGATCCAGGGCATCATCGACGTATATTTTATAGAGGACGGGGAGCTGGTGCTTCTGGATTACAAGACGGACGTGATCGCGTCCATGGAGGATCTGTGGAAGCGCTATGCGGTGCAGCTGGACTATTACGAGGAGGCGCTGACAAAATTACAGCAGCTTCCCCTGAAGGAAAAGCTGCTGTACTCGTTTTATCTGGGGACGTGCGGGGCTACTCCGCAGCCAGTCTCTTGATGCGGCCCATAGCGTTTTTCACCGGAGGCAGCAGGAGAAGGACGACGGTGATCGCGGCCTCCGCAAAGATGTAGGAGGCGTTGTACGCCATCGAGTAGGGCAGAGGAGCCCATCCCTCCCAGGCGTAAGCGCCGAAGAAAATCCAGCCGGAGATCACCGCGAATACCCAGCGGCCGAGGACGGCGGCGAGATATCCCTTGATCAGGCCGTGTCTGCTGTTGCTGAAAAGGCCGGACAGCCCAAGCGCGCCAAAGGCGAGCAGATAGTCCACGATGAGCTGGGCCGGAAACAGCACGTAGGGATCCAAAAGAAGCTGGAGCACGCCGTAGGCCACGCCCGTCAAAAGACCGGCCCCCAGACCGAACCAATAGCCCGGCAGACAGATGACGAGCATGGACAGCAGCGTGACGGATCCGCCGTACGGAAGATCGAACAGCTTAAGGTTGGAGAGGACGGTGCCCAGAGCGATGGAAACGGCACAGAAGGCAAGCTGTTTTACCGTCAGCTTCCGGCTGTGTCTGCCGGCAAAGTACATAGCGCCGGCAAGAAGGGCGATAATGACAAGCACCAGCAGGATGTTGCCCAGTGTGGTGGGGACGTAGGTGGTATCGCCCCCTTCTTCTGTAATGACTGTGTAAAGCATAAAAAAACCTCCTTTTTTCTGCTAAAGGAGGGATGACATCGTACTTCCCAGAGGGCAGAGACACTCTGCCTTTCGGGAAATAACCTGCTTCCTTACGCCGGTATTAACCGGTTCAAGTGGTGAGGGTTAGAGGCGGATGCCTCAGTCTCAGCGATGTGCTCCCCTAGCGGTATCGTATGATTTTGTAACGTAACTACTATAATACGTCGCGGACTGCCTGTCAAGAACGAAATACGGGAGTCCGGTGAGAGGAATAGGACCATGCCAAACAACAGACTGGTAATCGGAATATTGGCCCATGTGGACGCCGGCAAGACCACGCTGGCGGAGGGGCTTCTCTATGTCTGCGGCGGGATACGCTCGCTGGGGCGGGTGGATCACAGAGATACCGTCCTGGATCATTTTTCTCTGGAGCGGGAGAGGGGGATCACCATTTTTTCCAAGCAGGCCCAGCTTGTCTGGAAGGATCTGGATCTCACGCTCTTAGACACCCCGGGGCATGTGGATTTTAGCGCGGAGATGGAGAGGACGCTTCGGGTGCTGGACGCAGCGGTGCTTTTGATCAACGGGGCCGACGGGGTGCAGGGACACACGGAAACGCTGTGGAAGCTTTTGCGCCGCTATGAGATTCCCACTTTTTTGTTTGTGAATAAGATGGATCAGGAGGGGACGGACAAGGAGAGGCTCCTGGGGGAGCTGCAGAGGCGCCTGGACGAGCGCTGCGTGGAGTTTCCCCGGGAGTGGAACGCTGCCCTGTGGGAGAATGTGGCTCTCTGTCGGGAAAGTCTGACGGAGGAGTATCTGGAGAGCGGGGAGCTGTCCTGCGAGAGCATCGCGGAGGCTGTGGCGGACAGGGAGGTCTTTCCCTGTTATTTCGGCTCGGCGCTAAAGCTTTGGGGCGTGGA
>CANRLX010000012.1 GCA_947631615.1 uncultured Acetatifactor sp. | reverse complement strand
GATTATTTTGTCTCCATACACCGCAATGCGAGTCCCTATCCCAACCAGTACTCCGGAGTGGAGAGCCTGGTGTACAACCGCTACGGCGCCGCGGCGCAGATGGCGTACAACATCAACGCCCGACTGGAGCAGGTGGGCTACATCAATCAGGGCGTCAACGAGAGACAGAATCTGGTGGTGCTGAACCGGACGCAGATGCCGGCCGTGCTGGTGGAGGCGGGCTTTATCAACACAGACGCGGACAACGCTCTGTTTGACGAGCGTTTTCAGGAGCTTGCCCAGGCGATAGCAGACGGGATCCTGCAGACCTTGTGGAGCTAGGAGAGGGCGGCTGGCGGGGCGCGCCCGACGAAAAAGACGCGCCTCGGCCGGATATCATATCTGAAATCCCTTTCTCGGATGCTTGGTCGTCAGGATATCCCGCTGCTTTGACATAGCCACATGCGTGTAGATCTCCGTGATATTGATGGAGCTGTGCCCCAGCATTTCCTGGATATAGCGGATGTCGACATCCGCCTCCAGCAGGCTGGTGGCAAAGGTGTGGCGGAACATATGGGGAGTGATATGCTGATGGATCGCGGCGAGAGAGGTGTACTTGTTGATCATTCTCCGAATACACTGATCCGATAATGTAACACCATTTTGATTTATAAAAAAAGAAGCGGTGGGCTGGGGAGAAGGGTGAAAGACCTGCTGATACTCTTTCAGAATTTTCAGAACGTCGTCGTTTCCGATCTGGATGATGCGCTCCTTGGAGCCCTTTCCGTGGATCAGAAACCTTCGCTCATACAGATCCACGTCACAGATTTGCAGGGAACAGAGCTCGGAAATTCTCATTCCGGTGGCGAACAGGGTTTCCGCCACCGCGGCGTCCCGCAAGGCGGCCTTTTGCTGATAATCCGTCTTGGCTTCCCGCCGTTTTTGATAGATGGCTGAGAGAAACGCCTCAACGTTGCGCAAGGGGATCGTCTTTGGCAGGATCACAGGCTCCCGAAATTTTACCCGTATCCTGCTGAAGGGATTCCGGTCAATCAGCTCCCGATATTCCAGATAGTGGAAAAAGGCTTTCAGGGAAGCGATCTTTCTTTTGACGGTCCTGGGCTTGTAGGTTTGGTGCAGCGTGGCAATGTAGGCTTCCAGCATGTCGGGGGTGATCTGTGGGATCGTGTCGACCGAAAGCTGCCGGCCAAACTGGGAAAGATCGATCCGGTAGGCCTTCAACGTCTTGCGATCCAGTCTTTTCTGAAACTGGCAAAATTGTAAATAGTACTCTAGTTGTGTTTGAAACGTGTTCACGGCATCCATTCTCCTTGGTTTTTATTTTGGTACAGGCTTTTGCGGGGCTGATCTGCACAAAAGCAAAAAGCTCTGCGTCCGCCTATGATTCTTGTATATCGCAAAGAGAGGAATTAGGCAAGCCGCGGGTGAAATTCTGTCCTTTTTCCCAAATTTCCTCCAAATTTTCTTCCAAATTCCATCCCAATTCCCTCCAAATTTCCTTCCCAATTCCCTTCCCGATTCTCCTCCAATTTTACTTACCTAAATTTTACTTACATGTTACTTCGCGCTGATATTATGTGAATTTTTTTCATGGTAGGATATCCCTGTCATCACAAGAAAACAAAACAGGGAGGAAACACATTATGAAAAAGAGAACAGAAAAACAAAACAAAAAAACGAAACAAAAAACAATCGTCCTGATAGGAGCGTGCGCACTTCTTATGGGAGCCCTCACAGGCTGCGGCAGCCGTTCCTCTGCCGGCCAGAGCGCACAGAACACAGATGCGGCAGGCCAGGGAGAGGCTTCGATATCCCAGGACAATTCTGCGGCGAAGAGCCAGGAGGCTGCGTCGGATCAAACGCTCTCGGGTTCCCTTCAGCTATCCGGCAGCACCTCTATGGAGAAGCTGGCCAACGCCCTCTGCGAGGCATTTATGGAGAAATACCCCGACGTGAACGCATCTGCTGAATTTACCGGTTCCGGTGCGGGCATCGAGGCGGTCCTTTCGGGTACGGTGGACATCGGCAACTCCTCCAGAAACCTAAAGGATGAGGAGAAAGAGAAGGGAGCGGTGGAAAACATTGTGGCGATCGACGGCATCGCGGTCTGCGTGGATCCGGCAAATACCGTGACCGACCTGACCAAGGAGCAGCTGACCGACATTTACACCGGCAAGATCACCAACTGGAGCGAGCTTGGCGGGGCCGATGAGCCCATTGTCGTGGTAGGGCGCGAGGCCGGAAGCGGCACCCGAAGCGCGTTTGAGGAGCTTCTGGAGATTGAGGACGCATGTGTCTACGCAAACGAGCTGGACAGCACGGGCGCCGTCATTGCAAAGGTGGCTTCCACGCCCGGCGCCATCGGCTACGCCTCTCTGGACGCCATTGACGACAGTGTGACGGCCGCAAAGCTGGAGGGAGTCGAGGCGACCGCGGAGAACATCAAGGCGGGCAGCTATTTCCTCTGCAGGCCCTTCGTTATGGCTACGCTGGGAGAAATCTCCGAGCAGAGCGAGCTGGTGCAGGCGTGGTTTGACTTTGTGATGGGCGAGGAAGGACAAAGAATTGCGGCGGACATCGGATTGATTACCGTAGAATAATTACCGTGGAATAATTACCGTGGAATAATTGCCGTAAAATAATTGCCATAGAATAATTACCATAGAGTTATTCCCGTAGAACAATCTTTCCTATAGAGAATATTTCCCGATCCGTGGAAAAAGGTAAATCGTATGAACAGAAAAAGAAAAGCGGTGGTAGAGACAGTGGCAAGGATGGGTTTTACCGTTTGTGCCCTGTCTGCCATTCTGGCCGTGGTCTCTATCACCTTGTATATGATCATCAGCGGGACGCCCGCGATCCTGAAGGTGGGGCTGGGTGAGATCCTGTTTCAAACGGTGTGGGAGCCCACGGCCGCTCAGCCGCACTTTGGTATCTTGTATGTGATACTGACCTCGGTGATCGGCACGTTTCTGGCCATCCTTCTGGGGGTGCCGGTGGGACTTTTCACCGCCGTGTTTCTGGCGGAGGTGGCGCCGAAGAGACTTGCCGCGGTCATGAAGCCTGCGGTGGAGCTTTTGGCTGGGATCCCCTCCGTGGTGTACGGACTTTTGGGGATCTACCTGTTGAATCCTCTGATGTATAAGCTGGAGCGTGCGGTGTTTGCCCATTCAAAGACACATCAGTTTACGGGAGGCGCCAATCTTCTGTCGGCAGTGATCGTGCTGGCAATCATGATCCTCCCCACGGTCATCAACATCAGCGAGACCTCCATTCGGGCGGTGCAGCCCGGCATCAAAGCGGCATCGCTGGCACTGGGGGCATCCCGGGTCCAGACGATTTTCAAGGCCATTCTTCCGGCGGCGAAATCGGGTATCATGACCGCGGTGGTCCTGGGAGTGGGGAGAGCCGTCGGGGAGGCGATGGCAATCACCCTGGTGTCGGGGAGCAGCGTCAATATTCCGCTTCCCTTTAACTCGGTGCGGTTTTTGACGACTGCCATCGTCAGCGAGATGGGATATTCCTCCGGACTGCACAGGCAGGTGCTCTTTACCATTGGACTGGTGCTGTTTGTATTCATTATGCTGATCAATATTGTACTGACCGGAGTGCGGAAGAGGGGAGGCGCTTCAAAATGACAAAAACCACTGTTTTAGGAAAGAAAAAGCGGCCGGCGGAGGCGCTGCTGCTTACAGCGGTCTGTCTTTTTGCCTCCCTCTCCGTGTTTCTGTTGGCGGGGATCCTTCTCTATGTGTTCGTCAAAGGGATCGGCACGGTCAGCTGGAGCTTTCTCACCACGGTGTCCAGTGCCGTCAAACAGACGGCCGGTATTCTGGGAAATCTGGTCAACACCCTCTATATCATTGTGATCACTCTGCTCATTGCAACGCCCCTTGGGGTGGGAGCCGCCATTTATCTGAATGAGTATGCGAAGCCCGGGAAGCTGGTCTCTTTAATAGAGTTTACCACGGAGACCCTGTCGGGGATCCCGTCCATTATCTTCGGACTGTTTGGCATGGTGTTTTTTGGGGAGACCTTGAAGCTTGGCTATTCTCTGCTCACAGGTTCCTTTACCCTGACTTTAATGGTGCTTCCGTTGATCACGCGGAACACTCAGGAGGCGCTGCGCACGGTGCCGGAGAGCTACCGCATGGGAGCGCTGGGTATGGGGGCGGCCAAATGGCACATGATCCGCACCATACTGCTCCCCTCCGCCCTGCCCGGCATTGTGACCGGTATCATCCTGGCCGTAGGGCGTATCGTGGGGGAATCGGCGGCGCTGCTCTTCACGGCGGGAAGCGCTTACAAGCTGCCGCGGTTTACCGGAAGCCTGGCGGCAGACATCGGAAAAATTTTCGGAAAGACACTGGATTCCGGCGGTACGCTCACCATTGAGCTTTACCTGCGGATGCAGCACGGCGAGTATGACGTCGCCTTTGGCATCGCTTGCGTGTTGATTGCGATCGTCCTGCTGATCAATTTCCTGACCAAAGTCGTGGCGTCGCGGCTGAAGCCCAGCGGGGGATGAGGAGGAAACCGCAAGAGCATCCATCCTGCATTGGAACGAACCGAGGAGACGGAACCAAGGAAATTGAACCAAGGAAACGAAACCGAGGAGACGGAACCGAGGAGACGGAACCAAGGAAATTGAACCAAGGGAACGAAACCGTGGGAAAGCGCCCAGCCGTCTGACATTTATTGACACAAAACCGGCCGGAACCAAGCCAGGTACAAGCAAAAAACAGATAGACACAAATCCAGACAGTCACAAATTCAGACAACCACAAATCCAGGGAGAAGCGGATATGGAGAACAGTAAGATTTCGGTTACAAAGCTAAACCTTTACTACGGGGAGAATCATGCCCTGAAGGACATCCACATGGAGATAGCAAACCGCGCCGTCACGGCCTTTATCGGCCCCAGCGGATGCGGGAAATCCACCTTTTTGAGATGCTTAAACCGCATGAATGATCTGGTGGAAAATGTGCGCATAGAAGGCAGGGTGCTGCTGGACGGAGAGGACATCTACGACAGAAAGGTGGATCCTACGCTCCTTCGCAAGAAAGTGGGAATGGTATTTCAGCAGCCCAACCCATTTCCCATGAGCATCTATGACAATGTCGCTTACGGCCCTCGGCTTCACGGGATCAAACAGAAGGCGAGACTGGATGAGATCGTGGAGAACGCTCTGAGAGGAGCGGCTATTTTTGAGGAGGTGAAGGATCGGTTAAAAAAATCGGCGCTAGGGCTCTCCGGAGGGCAGCAGCAGAGGCTTTGCATCGCGAGGGCGCTGGCGGTGGAGCCGGAGGTGCTCCTGATGGATGAGCCCACCTCCGCGCTGGATCCCATCTCCACCTTAAAGATCGAGGAGCTGATGGAGACGTTAAAGAAACAGTACACGGTCGCCATTGTCACCCACAATATGCAGCAGGCGGCGCGCGTGTCGGACTACACGGCCTTCTTTCTCGTGGGGGAGATGGTCGAGTATGCGCCCACACAGGAAATGTTTGCAAGACCGAGGGATAAGCGGACGGAGGATTACATCACCGGACGCTTCGGCTGATCGAAAGGAGGAACAGAGATGTCACCCAGAGCCATATTTGAACGGGAATTGGAAGTGTTAAAGGGACAGGTCACAGAGATGGGAGAGCGGGTCAACGTAAGCTACGGGCGTCTTCTTCTGGCGATCCGAGAGTATGATACGGAGAGCCTGCGGGCGCTTCTGGACAACGACAGGCAGATGACGGATATGCAGCGAAGCATCGAGGCCAAATGTCTGACCCTCCTCACCAAGCAGCAGCCGGTGGCAAAGGATCTGCGCCTGGTCACGGCGGCGCTCAAGGTGGTCACGGATATTGAGCGCGCAGGCGATCATGTGGGGGATATTGCGGAGCTGTATCTGCGCATGGGAGAGAAGCCTTGTGCGGAGCCAAGCGCGGGTATTCTTTCCCGCATGATGGAGACTGCCAGAGGGATGCTCCTGCGGTCGGTGGAGGCGTTCGTGGAGGGCGATCAGAAGCTGGCGGAGGAGGTAGTGGCGGAGGACGACCAAGTGGACGATCAATTCAATCAGATCAAGGAAGCTATGATGCAGGCGATCCGCGGACAGTCCCTGAACGCCGACCAGGTGGTGGACACCCTGATGGTGGCGAAGTATCTGGAAAAGATAGGGGATCACGCCGTAAACATAGGGGAATGGGCTGTCTTTCAGGTGACCGGCGACATACAGGGGGTAAAACTGTACTAAAATTTTACCTGGATTTTACAAAGAACGGTTATAGATTTTACATGCGGACTCTACTATATAGATAGGAACCCTGACGTGAAAACAAGAAAGGCATGGTAGAGTTATGACTTTTTTTGACCTGTTGACGATGATCGGAGGGCTTGCGCTTTTTCTGTACGGCATGAATCTTCTGGGAGAGGGCCTGTCGAAGCTGTCCGGAGGCAGGCTGGAGCGCATCCTGGAGAGGCTCACCAGCAATCCGCTGAAGGCGGTGCTCATGGGGGCGGGCGTGACGGCGGTGATCCAGTCCTCATCGGCCACTACGGTCATGGTGGTGGGGTTTGTCAACTCCGGTATCATGCGGCTGCAGCAGGCGGTGGGGATCATTATGGGGGCCAATATCGGCACCACCATAACCTCCTGGATCCTGGGGCTTACGGGGATCGATTCCGACGCCTTCCTGATCCGGATGATGAAGCCCGCCTCCTTTTCGCCGATCCTGGCGATGATCGGAGTCAGCATCCTGCTGTTTTCCCACAGGGAGAAGCAAAAGGATATCGCCACGATCCTGGTGGGATTTTCGGTGCTGATGTTTGGAATGGACACGATGAGCGGCGCGGTGAAGCCTCTTGCGGATGTGCCGGAGTTTACCGGTATTCTCACGCACTTTTCAAACCCTGTTCTGGGTATGGCCGCGGGCCTTGCGCTGACGGCGCTGATCCAGTCCTCCTCCGCCTCCGTGGGAATCCTGCAGGCGCTCTGCGCCACGGGAGCGGTCAGCTACAGCGCGGCGATCCCGATCATCATGGGGCAGAACATCGGCACCTGCATTACGGCGATGCTCTCCGGCATCGGCGCCTCCAAAAATGCTAAACGCGCCGCGCTGGTGCACCTGTATTTCAATGTGATAGGGACGGCCCTCTTTATGACGGTATTTTATGTGGTGAACGCGGTGAAGCCCTTCTCTTTTCTCACGGAGGCCGCCACACCCTTCGGCATCGCGGCGGTGCACAGTCTGTTTAATATTTCTGCCACGGTATGTCTTCTTCCCTTTTCCAAGCTGCTGGTCAGGCTTGCCTGCCTGACCATAAAGGAGAAGGACAGGCCGGAGCCTCTGCAGGAGGGAAGGGGGATCTTAAATTTGTTGGACAGCCGCTTTTTGGACACGCCCTCCTATGCGGTGGAGCAGTGCCGCAGCGTGGCGGTCGTCATGTCAAAGCTGGCGGAGAGCTCTATGCAGAAGGCGATGGGGCTTCTGCGGGAGTACCGTGTGGAGGAGGCAGAACAGGTGGTATCGCTGGAGGACGAGGTGGACCGCTTTGAGGATGAGCTGGGAAGTTATCTGGTAAAGCTGAGCTCCCGCAGTCTCTCCGAGCGGGACAGCCAGATATTGAATACCTTGTTACACTGTATCGGTGATTTCGAGAGGATATCGGACCATGCGCGCAATGTCAAGGAGGCGGCGGAGGAGATGCACCAAAAGAAGCTGGTATTTTCCGAGAAGGCAAGGGTGGAGCTGGATGTGTTCGGCAGAGCGATCACCGATATTCTGCACATCACCATGCAGAGCTTTCGGGAGAACGACCTCGCCTTGGCGAGACAGGTGGAGCCGTTGGAGGAGGTGATCGACGGACTGAACCTGAATATCAGACAGCGGCATATCAAGCGCCTGCGCAAGGGAAAGTGTACCATTGAGCTGGGCTTTATTTTGTCCGATATCAGCACCGACTACGAGCGGGTGTCCGACCACTGCTCCAACATCGCGGTGTGCCTTCTCCAGGTCAGCGAGAACGAATTTGACACCCACGCCTGTCTGGAGGAGATGAAACAGGAGGACAATCTGGATTTTGGCGGCAAGGTTATGGCGTTTCGCGCGCGGTATGTGCTGCCCTGAAAAGCGGATGAGATAAGGCTTGCCAAATCACAAAAGAAAGATTAAATTAGAGGATAGCGGGGTGATCACGTGGCACGGATTTATGTGGTGGAGGACGACAAGAGCATACAGGAGATAGAGACCTTTGCCCTGAAAAACGCGGGGTATCAGGTGGAGAGCTTTGCCCTGGCAAAGGATTTTTACGAGGCGTTAAACCGAGAGCTGCCGGATCTGATCCTGCTGGACGTTATGCTTCCGGATGAGGATGGGCTGAGCATTGTGAAAAAGCTGCGTCTGCGGGAGGATACGGTGACGGTCCCCATCATTATGGTGACGGCCAAGTCCACCGAGATCGACAAGGTGAAGGGCCTGGATATCGGAGCGGACGATTACATGACCAAGCCCTTCGGCGTGATGGAGCTGATCTCCCGGGTGAAAGCGATGCTGCGCCGGAGCGTCCGGCCGGAGGAAAGGGAGCGGGTGCTGCGGATGGGAAACGTGGTCCTGGATATGGACCGGCGGGCCGTCTATGTGAGGGAGACGCCCTGTGAGCTGACCTATAAGGAGTATGAGCTTTTGAAGCTTCTCATGACCAACGCGGGCATTGTGACCACCAGGGAGGTGATCCTGGACCGTGTCTGGGGAATGGATTTCGAGGGGGAATCCAGGACGCTCGACATGCACATTAAGACCCTCAGACAGAAACTGAAGGAGGAAGGCAGCCTGATTAAGACGGTGCGGAATGTGGGCTACCTTATGAATCCATGAAGAAAAAAATTCATCGTATGCTGGTGCTGATCGCTGCACTGGCTATCTTTTTTACCGTTATTTTTGTGACGCTCGTCTATTACGAGCTGTTTCGCAGTCAGATTCTGGAGGATCTGCGCACGACGGTTCTGCTGATCCGAGAGGATGTAGAGACCGGAGAAATGCAAAAACTGCAGGACCTTGGGGAAAAGCTGGAGCAAAACGGCCTGCGTCTGACCTATACGGACAGCGAGGGAAACGTGGTGTTTGACAGTGAGGCGGATCGGCTTCAGATGGAAAACCACAGCGATCGGCCGGAGATCGCCCAGGCCTTTGCAGAGGGGGAGGGGCAGGTGGTGCGCCGTTCCGAGACGCTTTCCAAGAGCACCTTCTATTACGCGGTCCGCCTGGAGAGCGGAGGGGTGCTCAGGGTCGCCAAGGACGCGGGGAGCATTTACAGCATCTTTGGACAGGCGCTTCCCTATGTTGTGCTGGTGCTGGCGATCCTTCTGGTGCTCTGTATGGTCGTGGCCCATCTGCTTACCGTCCGGCTGATTTCCCCCATCGAGCGGATGGCGGAAAATCTGGATGCGTACAACGACAACGGCAATTACGAGGAGCTGACGCCCTTTGTACAGATGATCCGAAAGCAGCATCAGGACATTGTGAAAAACGCGCAGATGCGCCAGGAATTTACCGCCAATGTGTCTCACGAGCTGAAGACGCCGCTGACCGCGATCTCCGGCTATTCGGAGTTGATCGAAACGGGAATGGCGTCGGAGGAGGATGTGGTGCGCTTTGCCCACGGGATTCACAAAAGCGCCGGACGCCTGATGACGCTGATCAGCGATATCATACGCCTTTCGGAGCTGGATGACGACGAACAGGAATGGACGTCGGAACGCCTGGATCTGTACGCTCTTGCGGACGCCTGCGTCGAAATGCTTGCCCTGAACGCGGAAAAACACGATGTGACGATCTCGCTGATCGGAACGAAGGAGTGCTTTCTTACCGGAAACCGGCAGATGATAGAAGAGCTTCTCTATAATCTCTGTGACAATGCCATCCGCTACAACAACCCGGGGGGCAGCGTGACGGTGCAGGTGTGCGCAAGGCGCGGGGAGGCGCTGCTTGTGGTGAAGGATACCGGGATCGGGATCCCGAAGGAGCATCAGGAGAGGATTTTCGAGCGCTTCTATCGGGTGGACAAGAGCCGCTCCAAATCCACGGGGGGCACCGGCCTGGGGCTTGCCATCGTAAAGCATATCGTCGCAAAATGCGGGGCGTCCATGGAGCTGGAGAGCGAAGTGGGAAAGGGGACCACCATTCGGGTGAGATTCCCGAGCGTGATCCCCTTTGGGAAAGTACGGTAAAAGAAAACCTTACGCTTCGTCCGCGTTCTCGGGAGAGGAGCCGGCCTCGGATTTTTGGGGCGTCTTGGCCTCCTCGTCTTCCTCCTCCCCGTCCTCTTCCTCCTCGGGCAGAGTCATCAGGACTTTGACGATGCGGTTCTGATCGATCCCCTCCACCTTGAGCTGGATGCCGCTTGCCAGCGTGACCTCCTCGCCGTCCTCCGGCAGACGGTCCAGCTGTTCGATGATAATGCCGCCGATGGAATCGTAATCTTCGCTGGAAAGCTCCGTGCCCAGGGCGTCGTTGATATCGTCCAGCTTCATGCTTCCCTCCACGAGATACACATTATCGTCCAGCTCCTGTATGTAGTCCTCCTCGTCCTCGTCAAACTCGTCCCGAATCTCGCCCACGATCTCCTCCAGCAGATCCTCCAGGGTGATCATGCCCACAGTGCTGCCGTACTCGTTCAGCACGAACGCAACGTTGGTGGTCTTCTCACGCATTTCGTACATCAAATCCGCGATCTTCTTAAACTCATAGGTGTAGTGCGCGTCGCGCAGGATATTCCGGATGTGGAAGTTAGAAGGATCCTCCGTGAGAATAAAGTCCTTGATATTGATCAGGCCGATAATATTGTCCTTGTCCTCCTGGTAGACCGGAAGACGGGTGTACATGGACTCGCGGAAGACGTTCAGGACCTTCTCGTAGGAGTCCTCGATATTTACCGTTACCATGTTGATGCGGGGGATCATGATGTCCTTGGTCAGAGCGTCGGAAAAGTCAAATACGTTGTAGATCATTTCGCGCTCCTCGGATTCGATCACGCCGTCCTCGTGGCTTACGTCCACGTAGGTCCTCAGCTCCGTTTCCGTCATGGTGGAAGCCTTCTTGTTGGGGTCGATGTGCAGCAGGAACAAAATACCGCCGGAGAGCTTATCCACGAGAAAGATCACAGGGGTCAGCAGATACATGAGCCCGTATATAATGCCGCTGTAAAGGAGGGAAAGTTTCTCGGAGGAGAGCATCGCCCATGTCTTGGGGACGATCTCGCCAATGAGCAGAACGACCACAGTCAGAATACCGGTCGCGATGCCGACGGCCAGATTCACGCGCATTGCCAGCGTGGTGGCCAGGGCGGAAGCCGAAAGATTTACAACGTTGTTGCCGATCAGAATGGTGCTGAGCATTTTGCTGTAGCTTGCCAGGATCTTATTCACTCTGGCAGCGCGCCGATTGCCTTCCTCCTCCAGGGCGCGCATACGCACGCGGTTGCAGGTGGTGAGAGCCGTCTCGGCGGAAGAGAAAAAGCCGGACATAAGCACCAGTGCGATCAAAACGATCAGTTGTATGACACCAGAGGTATCCAAAATGTAAACCACTCCTTTTTTATAAAATATAAATTTTTATAAAATACAAAATATCAACTGTCAAAAAATATACAGTTATCCTGACTATACAATACCTGGCGGGGAGTTGTCAAGTTTTTCAGAGAGAGGGCATATATTTAAAAAAAAGGAGTGAATCGTTTTGGAAAAAAAGATATCCGTAATGTTCTTTTTGAAGTGTCTGTTGTTCTCGTACATAGTGACGGCGGCGCTGCTTATGATCCTGGCGCTTTTGCTGTTTCGTATGGGGCTGGGGGAGCAGATCGTGTCCGTTGCCATCATTGGGATCTATGTGCTCTCCACCTTCTGCGCCGGTTTCCTGGCGGGCAAGAGGATGCAGAGCCAGAAATTTTTGTGGGGGCTGTTAATGGGGGCGCTTTACTTTGTGGTGCTGGCGCTCATGTCCCTGGTCGTGAACCGCTCCGTGGTGGAGCTGGGGAATCCCTTTTTCACCACGCTCGCGCTGTGCACGGGGGGAGGTATGCTGGGAGGTATGCTCAGCTGAGGACAGGGAACGGCGGCAGGAAATATTTCTCAAAAAAACCTTTTACAAATGATAAAATTATGTTATACTATCGTAAGGCTTGTAGATCCACTGACTTATCAAGATAAGGAGGCTATGTCAAATGAAGCATATCAAGACTTTGACAACCAGAGATTTCAAGGAGTCCATGAAGAAGGGTGGCTGCGGCGAGTGCCAGACCTCCTGCCAGTCCGCCTGCAAGACATCCTGCACCGTAGGTAATCAGAGCTGTGAGAAGATGAATTAGTCTCAACTATTCAGAGCCAAGCGTAAGCAGCGATTTCGGTCGCTGCTTATGTTGCGTGTAAGGAAGTGAAAAAGAAGGAGAACGTAAAATTAAGATAAGGAAGGAAACGACATTGATACACCAGTATAAAAACAATGGGTACAATATTGTCATGGATGTGAACAGCGGTTCCGTCCATGTGGTGGATGACATCGTTTATGATATGATTTCGCTGGTGGAGCCCCTTGTGGAAGAAGGTATCAAGGATGCGGACACGATCAAGGCGGCTGTCCTGAACCTGGCAAATATCCCTTATCCCGCGGAGGAGATCACCGAGGCGGTGGATGAGGTGATCGCGCTTGAGAAGGAGGGGCGGCTCTTTTCGCCGGATATCTACGAGAATTACGTGTTTGACTTTAAGCAGCGAAAGACTGTGGTGAAGGCGCTCTGCCTGCACATTGCCCACGACTGTAATCTGGCCTGCAGATACTGCTTTGCCGGAGAGGGGGAGTACCACGGCAGACGGGTGCTGATGAGCAGCGAGGTGGGGAAGAAGGCGCTGGATTTTCTGGTGGCAAATTCCGGAAACCGCGTGAATCTGGAGGTGGACTTCTTTGGGGGAGAACCCCTGATGAACTGGCAGGTGGTGAAGGAGCTGGTGGCCTACGGCAGGAGCCTGGAGAAGCCCCACAACAAGAGGTTTCGGTTTACCCTCACCACCAACGGAGTGCTGCTTGACGATGAGATCCTGGAGTTTGCCAATCGGGAGATGTCCAATATTGTGCTGAGCATAGACGGGCGCAGGGAGGTTCACGACCACATGCGGCCTTTTCGGGGCGGACAGGGGAGCTATGACCTTGTGGTCCCGAAGTTTCAGAAGGTGGCAAAGAGCCGGGGACAGACCAATTATTACGTGAGGGGCACCTTCACCCACGACAATCTGGACTTCAGCGAGGACGTGCTGCATTTGGCGGATCTTGGGTTTCAACAGATCTCCGTGGAGCCTGTGGTGGCGCAGCCCTCCGACCCCTACGCCATCCGCGAGGAGGATCTGCCGGTTTTGATGGAGCAGTATGACAGGCTGGCGGTGGAGATGATCCGCAGGAGAAAAGAGGGGAAGCCTTTTAACTTCTTCCACTTTATGATCGATCTGCAGGGCGGGCCCTGTGTGGCCAAGCGGCTTTCCGGCTGCGGATCCGGAGTGGAGTACCTTGCGGTGACGCCCTGGGGGGATCTGTACCCCTGTCATCAGTTTGTGGGAAACGAAGATTTCCTCATGGGGAACGTGGAGGACGGGATCACCAGGGAGGACATTCGGGACGAGTTTAAGTGCTGCAACGTGTACGCCAAGGAAAAGTGCAGGAAATGCTTCGCGAGGTTTTACTGCAGCGGCGGCTGCGCGGCAAATTCCTACAACTTCCACGGCAGCATCAACGATGCCTACGACATCGGGTGCGAGCTGCAGAGGAAGAGGATCGAGTGTGCGATCATGCTCAAGGCGTCCGAGGCGGAGGATTTGGAGTAGCGGGCGGTATGAATTTTGGTAGAATACGTGATCGTGTAGGATATGCGATCGTATAGAATGTGGTCGTATAGAATCCGTGATGAGATAGATGGGATTAAGAAGATAGAATACATGACAAGGAAAGGAAAGGAAGGACATGAAGAAAAGTAAAGCGGTCATTATACTGCTCTGCATCCTGCTTGTGCTGGTGGGAGTCTCCTATGTGGACTTAAACGGCACGGATGCAACGGGAGCGGGCAGCGCGTCGGACATCAAGCTGGGGCTTGATCTGGCGGGAGGTGTCAGCATCACCTACCAGGTGGTGGGAGAGGAGGAGCCGTCCTCGACGGATATGGCGGACACCATCTCAAAGCTTCAACAGCGTGTGGAAAATTACAGCACGGAGGCCATTGTGTACCAGGAGGGCTCCGACCGGATCAATATTGAGATCCCCGGAGTGGAGGATGCCAACGCCATCCTGCAGGAGCTCGGCAGACCGGGCACCCTCTATTTTATTTCCGAGACAGACAGTCAGGGCAATGCCAACTATTCCTACAATATGACCCAGACGGCGGACGGCGGTTACAGCTACGCCTACACGCTGAACAAGTCCATCGAGGAGCTGGAGGCGGACGGCTCCATTGCCCTGGTCGGCACAGACGTTGCGGACGCGAGGGCGGTCACCACCCAGGATTCCATGCAGAATATGACCTATGTGGTGTCGCTGACCATGACGGATGAGGGAAGGGAAAAATTCGCGGCGGCCACGGAGAAGGCATACAACAACGGCGAGACCTTGGGAATTTACTATGACGGGGCATTTGTCAGCGTGCCCTCCGTAAACGCGGTTCTCACGGACGGAAGCGCGCAGATCTCTCCCATGAGCAGCTTTGAGGAGGCCGAGAAGCTCGCCTCCACCATCCGCATCGGCGGACTGAAGCTGGAGCTGGAGGAACTGCACTCCAAGGTGGTGGGCGCCCAGCTGGGCGAGGAGGCGATCGAGACAAGCCTCCGTGCGGCGGTGATCGGCTGCATCATTGTCGCCCTGTTTATGATCGTGGTATATCTTTTGCCGGGTCTTGCTTCCGTCATTGGACTGGCCCTGTATGTGGCGCTGGTAGTGCTTTTGCTGAACGGCTTTGACATGACGCTCACCCTTTCCGGTGTGGCGGGCATTATCCTCTCCATCGGTATGGCGGTGGACGCCAACGTGATCATCTTCGCCCGCATCCGCGAGGAGCTGGCTGCCGGCAAGACGGTGAAGAGCGCCGTTAAGATCGGGTTTGACAAGGCGCTGTCCGCCATTATAGACGGAAACGTGACGACCCTGATCGCCGCCGTAGTGCTTCTGTTTTTGGGGCCCGGCACGATCAGAGGCTTTGCGCAGACGCTGGCGCTCGGCATTGCGCTGTCCATGTTCACCGCGCTTGTGGTGACCCGATGGGTGCTGAATGCGTTTTACGCGTTGGGCGCAAGAAGCGAGAAGCTCTACGGTGTAGGACGGGAGCACAAGACCATAAATTTCCTTTCCAAGAGAGGAATTTTCTTTGGGATTTCCCTGGCCCTGATCGCCGCAGGCTTTGTGGTGATGGGCGTGCATGTGGCGGGCGGAGAGGACGCTTTAAATTACAGCCTGGAGTTTAAGGGCGGCACCGCTACCACGGTGAACTTTAACGAGAGCTGGACGCTGGAGGATCTCACGGCGCAGGTGGTGCCCCAGATCGAAGAGAAGACAGGCAGCGCCGTTCAGGTTCAGACCGTTCAGGACTCCAACGAGGTGATCTTTAAGACGAATGCGCTGAATCTGGAACAGAGAGAGGCTCTGGATCAGATGTTTGCGGAGAATTACGGTGTGGATCAATCGACGATCACGTCCGAGACGATCAGCTCCACCATCAGCGACGAGATGCGTTCCGACACCATCCTGGCCGTGGCGGTTGCCATCGTGTGTATGCTGATCTATATCCGCATCCGCTTCAGCGATATCCGCTTCGGCGTCAGCAGCGTGATCGCCCTCTTGCACGACGTGCTGGTGGTGCTTGCCTTCTATGCGGTGGCGAGAGTGTCCGTGGGGAATACGTTTATCGCGTGTATGCTGACGATCGTGGGCTATTCCATCAACGCGACCATCGTCATCTTTGACCGTATCCGCGAAAATATGGCGGTGATGACAAAGAAGGACGATCTGAAGGATGTGATCAACCGAAGCATCGTGCAGACGCTGTCCAGAAGCATCTTTACCTCCCTGACGACCTTTGTCATGGTGGCGGCTCTGTATATCCTGGGCGTGACCAGCATAAAGGATTTCGCCCTGCCCCTGATGGTGGGCATCGTGTGCGGCGCATACTCCTCCGTATGTCTGGCGGGAGCCCTGTGGTACACGCTGCGCACAAAGTTTCCCCCCAAGAAGGAGAAGGTAAAATAAGCGGTTGTGCAATAAAAACAGAGGATCGGGAGGGCGTTATGTCCTCCCGATTTAACTACTCATACCCGTGCGGATGTTTGCAGACGGTAAAAAACGCCCTGTGTGATTTGTGACGTTTCCTCCGGACGGCAAAAGCGGGTGCAGATTCTCAGCTGCCAAAGAGGAGGTGGAATGGTGGCGTCAAGGAAAGAATATCTGGAATTTATTTTAGGACAGTTATCGGAATTAGAAGATATTACGTATCGTGCAATGATGGGAGAGTATCTTCTTTATTATCGGGGAAAGATTGTCGGAGGCATCTACGATGACAGACTGCTCGTGAAACCTACCAAATCTGCTGTGGCGATGATGCCGAATGCGGACATGGAACTTCCCTATGAGGGCGCAAAGGAAATGCTGCTGGTGGATGATGTAGAGAATAAGGAGTTTCTTCGGGATTTGTTGGAAGCTATGTATGAGGAACTTCCTGCTTCTAAGAAAAAGTGAGGAAGTCAAATGAGCAGAACAGAAAAGGTTGAACTGACGGTGCTGTGTCTCATCACAGACGGGGACAGAATACTCCTTCAGAATAGAACGAAAAATGATTGGCAGGGGTATACGCTTCCAGGCGGTCATGTGGAACTGGGCGAATCTTTCGTTGATGCAGTGGTTCGTGAAATGAAAGAAGAAACGGGGCTGGACATAAAGAATCCACGGCTTGTAGGAGTGAAGCAGTTTCCAATCAGGAACGGACGATATGTTGTCTTTCTGTTTAAAGCTACCGAATATTGCGGAACGGTTGTTTCTTCGGATGAGGGTCAGATGGAATGGGTGGAAAGCAGTCGTTTGTCCGAGATAAACACGGTTGATGACTTTGCAGAATTGATGCGGGTAATAAACGATCCTGCTCTGACGGAATTTCAGTATCTGGTCGATGGCGAGACTTGGACGGTTTCCATTAAGTAAATCGTCGCTTGTGAGGATAACAGTGTTTCTGGTATTTTAACCACGAACAAATTATGCCGAAGATATGCCGCATACTAAAACAAATATATCCTTTAAACGTACATTTTACACGGGAAAGCTGGAATGGCAGAATGAAGGCCTGTCGAGGAATCGGCGCTTCCTTGTCGGAAGATGATGTTTTGCATTATGCGGCTATTGCGGAATTAAAAAAGCGATAGCAGTAAATTCCGGTTGAACAGGGAGGGCAGAGCATCAGAGGGGAGCGATCGTTTCGCGGAAGGAGGATACAGGAGATGAATATTACATGGGACGCTGAAAAATACACATCCGATTTTTCCTTTGTTCCCCAGTACGGGAACCGTGTTGCAGAGCTGATCGACGCGCCGTCGGGCAGTTCCGTACTGGATCTGGGATGCGGAAACGGTGCCTTGACAAAGGTTTTGCAGAAGAAGGGATATCGGGTAACAGGGCTGGACGCCTCCAAGGAATTATTGGACATTGCGAGGAGAAACTATCCTGAGATCGAGTTTGTGCAAGGGGACGCTGTCAATTTTGCTCTTCCGGAACCGGTTGACGTTGTGTTTTCCAATGCGGTATTTCATTGGGTGGAAAAGGAAAAACAACCGGATATGATAAAATGCGTATATAAGGCGCTGAAAAAGAATGGCCAGTTTGTTTTCGAGTTTGGCGGATGTAATAATAATCGGATGATCCATAGCGCATTGGCGGCTGCTTTTCAGGAATACGGTTTTTGTTATGAAATGCCCTTTTATTTTCCTACGATTGGCGAGTATGCCTCACTATTGGAGTGGGAGGGCTTTCAGGTAAGGTATGCGGTGCTGTTTGACAGGCCTACCGAGCTCCAGGGCGAAAACGGAATGGAGGAATGGATCCGTATGTTTATAAAAAGGCCGTTTACGGTCATACAAACAGAGCAGGAGAAGGAGGACATTATCCGTCGGACGGTAAAGGAATTGAGAGATAGCCTGTATATAAACGGCAAATGGTATGCGGATTATGTCAGGATCCGAATGAAGACTGTCCGATGGTAAATTTTCGTTTACCACAAAATAGTAGAAAGGGAACAATCACATGAAAAATGTAGTATTAACAATAGAAAATATAATTGATATGGTTAAGCCGATTGCTGAAAAGTATCATGTAGATCAGATTTATTTATTTGGTTCTTATGCCAGAGGAGAAGCGGGAATAGATAGCGATCTGGATTTTTTGGTATATGGGGGAGATGACTTCAAACTTACCATGATTTTTGCACTTGCTGAAGAATTGCGGGAAGTATTGGATAAGAATGTGGATGTATTTGAAATTCATGAAATTAATCAGGAGAGTGAATTTTATAATACAATTATGAAAGAGAGGTTGCTCGTAGCATGAAGTATTCCGATCAGCAACGTGTTCAGAGAATATATGACAATGCAGTAAAACTGTATGGATATCTCAAGGATAATCAAGTCAAGAAAGAGGATTTGTTAAGGGAAACTACTTTGCAATGGCTTGTTACAACACCGTTATATAATATCGGAGAACATGTCTATCATTTGTCAAAAGATTACAAAGAAGCCCATCAGAATATTCAGTGGACAATGATTGCCGGTGTCAGACACAGACTGGTTCATGACTACGATGGGACAAACTGGAACATCATAGCGGATGTAGTTTTTGAGGAACTGCCGATTTTGATAAACCAACTGAAAGAACTGCTTGATACGGAAGAAATGTAAAAGAAGATATACTTTCACCAACGGCGAGAGGTAAACCAACGGAACTGCCGTTGCGAAAAAACATACCGATCATATTTACATCCATCGGGAATCACGGCTGCTTTTCCTGCGGTTTCCGGCAAACTCTACGATTCATCGGTTGATAAAATTTGGAACCTTTCGTACAATGACTACAATTTCATCGCACCGAAAAAGGAGACAGGGAACAGATGGACAGCAGAAGGTTTGGAGAATTTATTGCAACGATGAGAAAAGAGAGGGGCTGGACGCAGGCAGAGCTGGCAGCGAAATTGAGTGTAACGGACAAAGCGGTTTCCAGATGGGAACGGGGATTGGGTTTTCCGGACATCAATACGGTGAAACCGCTGGCGGACGCTTTGGGAGTCAGTGTACTGGAAATCATGCAGTCGGAAAGGGAGCCCAGAGAGGAACTGCCTGCCGGTGAAGCGGAGGAAGCGGTGAACCGTGTGATTTGCCTGGCTGCCTATCAACGCCAGATCGAGCGAAGAAATGGTATCATCTGTGTGGTATCTGTTATTTCCGCTGTATTATTGATATTCTTGCTGGATCTAATGCCGTGGGAAGCGTTTCTTTTTGTGTGTATGCCGTTTGTTTTTTTGGCAATCGGAATTGTGCTTATCGCATACAGTATTCACAGGCGCAGAGGGAAACGCGGCTATAATGTCACGCTGATATTGGGTATACTGGCGCTGCTGTGCCCCGTCGCAATTTGCCTGATGTTATTTCTGGCGTTTGCCCTTGGCGGACCTGCGGCGAGCTGAAAAAATGGGTCGGGGCATGGAAAGTGGAGGAAACGTCGGTGGATTGAGTGGACGGTAAGCGCTGCAATCCCCTGTATTTGACACAAAAGAGGGAGGAGAGAACATGAAAGAGGAGAAGAGCGCGCCCGCAGAGGAGCGGCCGCGCCCAAAAAGCAAGAGTCTGATCTGCTGGCTGGGGATTCTGGTGGCCGCCTGTATTTTGGCGGAGATTCTGCTGATGAAAGCCTGTGTGCGGGACGGCGGGGAACCGGAACCGTCCGGACAAAAAGCAGCCGACGGGAAAATCATCGGCTGGCAGGAAACGGAAGGACAGGAGGCGGAGCCGTCCGAAACGCCTGCCACCTCGTCCGATCCCACGGATGCGGGCGGGGAGTCCTTGCGAGAGCCGCAGGAGATCCAAGAGCCCTCCGTCATAGGGCACTGGGGATATACGGGGTATCTGGACGAGTGCGTTCAATGGACGGATTATGAGAGCTTTCGGGGATGCGACTATGACGGGGACGGCAGGACGGATCGGATCTATCGGGAGTATCGGGGAAAGGAACTCTGCGACTATCGGGTGGAGTTTGGAAACGGAGAGGAGCTTACGGTAACGGACTGCTATGACACCGGTTTTCCTAAGGTGCAGCACTGCGATCTGAACGGGGACGGCAGACAGGAGATCCTCTTTACCCTGTCCTATCTCACCAGCACCGATCCCACGGCATTTGGTGATACCGCGCTGTACGAGTGGACTCAGGAGGGGTATCGGGAGGCGGAGCTTCCCTTTGAACGCCAGGAGGCGGATGGGCACACCTATTGTCTGAGGGTGGATTATACTTCTCCGGAAAAGTATCGGATGCTCGCCACGGTGAAGGCGACCGGATTTCAGACGGAGGTGCCGATAGCGGAGGAGGCCTGGCCGTCGGTGGAGAGCTGGGAGCGGGAGCCCGCAGACGAGGTCCTCTGGCGGGTAAGTCTGATTCAGGGGGAGAATGGGGCTTATCTGGAATGTGCCTTTAGCCTGTTGGGGAAATGGGTGGAGAGCGAGATCATCGCCGATGTGGCAGAGCGGGACGGCGTGTACCGGATCGAGGACATGCGGGCCGTGGCCGATTCGGAGGAATAGGGGAGCGGGGCGCTTTGGCGAAAAAACGGCAGCGGAGAAACGACAGCGGAGAAAACGGAGGGCCAGTCCCATGGAAAAATGGTTTGTGGCCGCCAAGAAGGCGGATTTTCAGAAGTGGGCGGAGGAGTTTCACATCAGCCCCGTGTTGGCGCGCATCCTGCGGAATCGGGATCTGACGGAGGAGACAGAGATCGAGCGGTTTCTGCACGGAACGCTGGAGGATCTGTATTCCCCCTGGCTTTTGCGGGACATGGATCGGGCGGTGTCCGTGCTTCTTTCGGCGATTTCGGAGAAAAAGCGCATACGGGTCATCGGCGACTATGACGTGGACGGCGTCTGCTCCGCCGATATCCTGACCGAAGGGCTGCAGATTTTGGGAGCTTGTGTGGATACCGCCATCCCCCACCGCATCCACGACGGGTACGGGTTAAACGACCATTTGATTGAGGAGGCTCAAAAGGACGGCGTGGAGCTGATCCTCACCTGCGACAACGGCATCGCGGCGGCGCCCCAGATCGAACTGGCGGCCTCCCTGGGGATCGGCGTGATCGTCACGGATCATCACGAGGTGCCTTTTTTGGTGGAGGACGGTGTGAGAAGGGAGCTTCTGCCGCCTGCCCTGGCGGTGGTGGATCCCAAGCGGGAGGAGTGCGCCTATCCCTGTAAAAATATCTGCGGCGGCGTGGTGGCCTACAAGTATATGCAGGCGCTTTGGGAGAAGACACAGGATCCTGCGCTGGCCGGCGCGATGGACGAGTTTCTGCAGCTTGCGGCGCTTGCCACCGTCTGCGACGTCATGGAGCTTCGGGACGAGAATCGTATTCTGGTGAAGGAGGGGCTTAAGCTTCTGCAGAATACAAAAAACGAGGGGATCCGCGCCCTGATGGAGGTAAACGGCATCGACCGTGCGAAGCTTTCCGCCTACCATCTGGGCTTTGTCATCGGCCCCTGCCTGAACGCCACCGGACGGCTGGACACGGCGAAGCGGGCGCTGGAGCTTCTGCAGAGCCGGACCAGGGCGGAGGCTATGAGCGCCGCCAGGGAGCTGAAGGAGTTAAACGACAGCCGCAAGAACCTGACGCTTCAGGGGGTGAGGGAGGCGGAGGAATATATCCTGGAGCACCATATAGAGAGCGATCCCGTCCTGGTGATTTATCTGCCCGATGTGCACGAGAGCCTTGCGGGGATTATCGCCGGACGCATACGGGAAAAATACAATCATCCGGTCTTTCTCCTCACCCGCGGAGAGGAGGGCGTCAAGGGCTCCGGCCGCTCCATTGAGAGTTATCATATGTACGAACATATGAACGCGGTAAAACAATATTTTACCCGGTTTGGCGGGCATAAGCTGGCGGCGGGGCTCTCCATGCGGGAGGAGGATATCGAACCCTTACGTCGGGCATTGAATGAGGGCAGCGGGCTGACGGAGGAGGATTTTGTGGCCAGGGTGCACATCGACGTGCCCATGCCTCTCTCCTATGCCACCAGGGAGCTGGCGGAGGAGCTTTCGCTTCTGGAGCCCTTCGGCGTGGGGAATCCAAGGCCGCTCTTTGCCCAGAAGGATCTGCTTTTTTTGTCCGGACGAAGGATGGGGGCCGGAGGGAACTTTGCCCGATATCGGGTCCGGACGCCGGAGGGGATGGAGGCCGATCTGGTCTTTTTTGGCGATGTGGAGCGGTTCGGGGAATTTCTGGAGGAAACATTCGGGCCGGGCAGCAGCGAAGCCCTGTACCAAAGAGAGACGGCGGGGGAGGCGCCGCATCGGGGAGGATCCCGTAGGGAGGGATGGAAGATCTCGGTGGTCTATCAGCTTTCCCTGAACACGTTTCGCGGAAAGACGGAGCTGCAGTTTGTGATGCAGAACTACTGTTAGAGAGAAGGAAACCCCTAAAAAAGCGTTCTCCCTATAGAATTTGCAAAAGAACTGTGATAAGATAAGACCGAGAGCGTTACGCCGTATCGGCGGGACAGGGGAGGCGGAGAAGAGAAATGATCGTTACAGTGACATTGAACCCGGCGGTGGACAAGACCGTGGAGATCGGCAGGGTCGTGATGGGAGACATCAACAGGGCCCGTGCCGCCGCCGATATGGCGGGAGGAAAGGGCATCAATGTGGCCAAGATCCTGCGGCAGTTTCATCTGCCGGTGGCGGCTATGGGCTTCTTAGGCGGCTACGGCGGAAGGATGATCGAGGACTCCATGATGAAGCTGGGAGTGGAGTGCCATTTTACCAGGACCAGGGGGGACACCAGGACCAGCGTGAATATCCTCACGGACGACGGCTATGTGACGGAGATCCTGGAGCCGGGGCCCGCCATTTCCGAGAAGGAGCTTGCGAATTTCCGCAAGGAATTTGAATACTGTCTGGAGACGGGGGAGCTCTTTGTGCTCTGCGGGAGCGCTCCGGTGGGCGTGCCCCTCACCATCTATGCGGAGCTGATCCAAAGATGCCGCGAGGAGGGCCGCAGAGTGATCCTGGATACCTCCGGAGAATTTCTGCGGGAGGGCGTCAAGGCCAAGCCCTACCTGATCAAGCCGAACCGGAAGGAGCTGGAGTACCTGGCCGGAAGGAGGCTGCGGGATCGGGATGCCATTGTGGAGGAGGCCCGCAAGCTGGTGGACGGAGGGATCGAGAAGGTCGTGGTGTCTCTGGGAAATCAGGGCCTTCTGTATGTGGATGCGGACACGGTGCTGTTTGAGAGCGCCAAAAAGATCAAGACGGTGAACACGGTGGGCTGCGGGGACAGTGTGGTAGCTTCCCTGTGTATGAGCGAGGCGAGTCATGAGGCGCCGCAGCTTGCTATGCAGAAGGCGATCGCCCTCTCCGCTGCCAATGCGCTGACGCAGGAGGCGGCCGTGATATCCATGAATCAGTATCTGGAGCTTCTGCAAGTTTAGAAAAAATTTATTTTTCCCTCACAAAGTGAACACAAAATGGACACATTTTTCGGGTATGATGTTTAAAGATCGTTAAGAAAATTGTTTTTTTAACGATTTCCCCCCCTCATAAGAAACAGGAAAAGGTTCCGGTGATGCCGGAGCCTTTTTCTGTGTCCGGCCCAAGGCGTAAGGACGGTTTCCTGCGGCGCTTGCCAAATGGATTCGGACAGGGTAAAATGAAAGGACAGTGACAAAAAACGACGGCACAGGGAGGAACGCTTATGGAGACAAGAGTTGCTGTGATCGGGATCATCGTGGAAAATCTGGATTCTGCGGAGCAGATGAATCGTGTCCTCCACGAATATTCCCAGTATATCGTGGGGCGGATGGGAATCCCTTACAGAAAGAAGGGGATCAGCATTATCAGCATTGCCGTGGACGCCCCCCAGGATGTGATCAGCGCCCTCTCCGGCAAGATCGGGAGGATGGAGGGCATAACGGCAAAGACGGCGTACTCCAATTACATTTATCGGGAGGACGGTCATGAGTGACGCGGCGGTTTTGAAAGGCGGAAACGGCGGGCGGCATCCGGCTGCGGGCCTTACGGGGGCTTACGACAGCCGGTCGAGCTGTTCCCGAAAGCATCGGGCCAGATAGAGCATCTCCGCCACGGCGGTGAGAGACCAGGAGAAGACATACAAAAGATAGAGGGAAGTGATGGTGCCGAAGAAGGCAAAGATCGTGTAGACCCAGACCACCCGAAAGACGCAGGAACCCAGGATCACGATGACGGTGGGGATCAGGCTCTTTCCCAGCCCCCGCGAGGCGGCGATGGAAGCGTCCATGAAGGCGGAGACGGCATAGGAGAAGCCCATGATGACGAGCCGGTGCATACCCGCGTCTATCACGGCGGGATCCGCGGCGAAGAGGGAGAGAAAGGCGCGTCCGAAGGCCGCCAGGGACAGCCCCAGAAAGGCACCGAAGCCGAAGGAGTAGGCGAGGCTGATCCCGTAGCTTTTGAGCACGCGGTCTTTTTTGCGCGCCCCGCAGTTTTGCCCGATAAAGCTGGAGCAGGCAGTGTAAAAGGCCGCCATCACATCGTACACCAGCCCGTCGGCGTTGGCTGCCGCGGCGTTCCCCTCTACCACCACCGCGTCAAAGGAGTTGACGCCCGCCTGAATGAACAAATTGGCGATCTGGAAGATGGCATACTGGATTCCGGAGGGGAGGGAGAGCGCGAGAATGTTTTTGACCTTGTGCGCCGTGGGGCGCAGATCGGACAGACGAAGGCCGTAGGGCTCGCTTTTTCTGCGAAACAGGGCCGCCGTGATCAGGAGGGCTGAGCCATACTGGGAGATCACGCTGGCGAGGGCGACGCCCGCCACGTTCAGCCTGCAGACGATGACAAAAAATAAATTTAAGATCACGTTTAGGATTCCCGCTGAAAGCAGAATATACAGCGGTTTTTTTGTGTCGCCCACGGCGCTGAACACCGCGTTTCCAAAGTTGTACAGGGCGAGCGCCGGCATCCCCAGAAAATAGATGCGCAAATAGAGGACCGCCCCGTCGATCAGCTCCCCCTTGGTGTGCAGGATCTGCAACAGGGATTGGGCGAACAGGAGGCCGAAACAGAGGATCAGGACGCCGGCCGCGAGACAGACCAGAAACGAGGTGTGGACGGTCTCTGACAGGTCCTTGTCTTTTCGGGCGCCGAAAAAGCGCGCGGTAAGCACGTTTACCCCGCATCCCATGCCGATGAGAAATCCGGTGAACAGAGCGACCAGGGTGGTGGTGGAGCCCACCGCCCCCAGGGCCTGGGAGCCGGCGAAACGGCCGACCACGGCGATGTCGGACATATTGAAAAGCACCTGGAGCAGATTGGAGAGCATCAGGGGAAGACTGAACAGAAAAATCTGTTTCCAAAGGGGTCCCCTTGTCAGATCGGTTGTTTTGGTCATAGCTGCCACCTTCCGGTTTTCTTTTGCCTCATAAGTCAATACCTTATTATAAGAAATTTTTTCCGTTTTTCAAGCCCCTTTGGGTTTCTTTTTTGCGGTGTCTAAAGTTTCGGGAGAGCCGTGCCGATATCTGCTTTATAAGTGTAGGAAAAGAGGTGGCTCGGATGAAAATGCAAAAGACCCAATCCTTTTACGCCGGAAGCGAAAATACCGTTCTGGGCTTTCAGGTGATGCAGAAGGCCAAAAAAGAGATGGCAGAGTCGGGTAAGACATCCGGCAGAAAGTCCCTCTACAGCGGAGATACGAAGCTGAATCAGATCCGGATAGAGGATAAGAGGCAGCGCGCCAGAGAGCGGGCCCAAAAGATCATCGGGGACGCCTGGGATTTGGACCGCGCCACCGACAGGGAGCGGGATCTTCACCAGGAGAACGTCAGACGGCTGCAGGACGATTTAAAGGACAAGAAAGAGGCGATCTCCCAGATCCGCGCCCAGGAGGACCAGCTTCGACAGGGCTATGGCGTGGCCGCGGACAGCCAGGAGCAGAGGGACGCCGAGCTTCTCGTCAGGGCCCAGGAGCGCGACATGTGTCCCGGGGAAGACCGCTTCACGGAGGAAGAGGAGAAGCGGCTTGCGGAGATTTATGAGAACGGCCTGACCGATTACCAGAAGGCGCTGCTGGATCACCACGGAGAGATCAAGAGTTATCTGCGCGACGCGGAGAAGATAAAGGGGCAGATCCAGGGGGAAAATGCTATGGTGCGGGGGATTCGCCTGGAGCGCCTGAAATATTCCCCGATGACCGAGGCGTCGGACACGGCGGAGCAGATCATGGATGCCGCCAGCGACGATATCCTGGGTATGCTGGCGGACCAGAGCAGAGAGCATCTCGACGAGGAACAAAAGAAGCGGAAGGAGCAGGGCGAGAAGCTCGAGGAGAAGCGAAAAGAGGAGGAGCAGATTCGGGAAAAGAGAAAGGAGCGGGAGGAAGAGACGGAGGAGCTCACCGAGGAGGTCCTGGACGGCGAGGACGTCACACAGCAGGCCGATCAGGAGCTGGAGGATGCCCAGAGAAAGGTGCAGGAGATGCTGGACCAGCTCGGACTTGTGGCGGAGGATATCAAGGGCTCTTCGGTGGACACCGTTCTTTGAGACGCCGTTTGTTGAGGCAAAAGAGAAAGGTCAGAGGAAAGGCTGTGGCAGAAATGCCGCAGCTTTTTGCGTGAAGGATGTGCGTCGGAGGCGCCCCGGGCGATATTTGGAGAAGGCTTATTTTTGGGGTGGTAGAAAATCCAAAAAAGGAGTAAAATAAAACAAAGTATGTTTTGACGAGAGCCATAAGGAAGGTGTGCAATATGAGATTAGCCGATTTGCTGGAAGGGTTGGAATATTCCTGTATTCAGGGGTCCGTGGATCAGGAGGTGAGCGGGGTCGTCTACGACTCCAGAAAAGTGACAAAAGGGTGCCTTTTTCTCTGTATTGCGGGCGCCAACTTTGACGGCCACTCCTTTGCGGAGGAGGTGACGGGACGGGGGGCGAAGGCGCTGGTGGTGTCCAGGCCGGTACAGGGAGTGGATGCCCGTGATGTGACCGTTATCCTGGTGCCGGATACCCGATATGCTATGGCGTTTATTTCCGCCGCCTATTTCGGGCACCCCGCGGAAAAGTTAAAGGTCATCGGGATCACCGGAACCAAGGGCAAGACCACCACCACCTATCTGGTGAAGTCCATCCTGGAGAACGCGGGGCACAAGGTGGGGCTTGTGGGAACGATCGAGGTGATCATCGGAAAGGAGCATATCCACGCCGACAATACCACTCCGGAATCCTATCTGCTCCAGGAGTACTTTGCCCGAATGGTGGAGGCGGGCCTGGACACCGTGGTGATGGAGGTGTCCTCCCAGGCGCTGATGCTCCACCGGACCCAGGGGTTTGTGTTTGACTACGGGGTCTTTACCAACCTGGAGCCGGATCACATCGGGCCCAACGAACATGCGAGCTTCGAGGAATATCTGGCGTGCAAGGGGCTTTTGTTTCGGCAGTGCAGGGTCGGCATCGTAAACGGAGACGACAGCCATTGGCGGCAGGTGACCGAGGGACACACCTGCACCCTGGAGAGCTTTGGCCTGGGAGAGAGCTGTACGCTCAGGGCTCTGGACAGGAAGCTGGTGAGAAAGCCCGGGGAGCTGGGAGTTTCGTTTCGGGTGAGCGGCCCGTTTGAGCTTGCGGTGGAGGTGCGCACGCCCGGCAGGTTCAGCGTGTACAATGCCCTGGCGGCTATCGCTGTCTGCAGGCATTTTGGCGTAAGCGGCGGGGATATCCAAAAGGCGCTTCTTACGGCCAGCGTGAAGGGGCGCATTGAGATGGTGAAGGTGTCGGACGATTTTACCTTGCTGATCGATTATGCCCACAACGCTATGGCGCTGGAGAGCCTGCTCACCACGCTCAGAGAATACGAGCCCCACAGACTGATCTGTCTGTTTGGGTGCGGGGGAAACCGCTCCAGGCAGCGGCGTTTTGAGATGGGGGAGGTCAGCGGCAGGCTGGCGGACTTCACCGTTATCACCTCCGACAATCCGCGCTTTGAGGAGCCGCAGGCGATCATCGACGACATCAAGACGGGAATGGCAAAGACCGGAGGGAACTATGTGGAGATCTGCGACCGCAGGGAAGCCATCCGCTATGTGATAGAGCACGGGGAAGCGGGGGATATTATTGTGCTGGCGGGCAAGGGACACGAGGATTATCAGGAGATAAAGGGGGTAAAATACCCTATGGACGAGAGGGTCCTGATACGGGAGATCTTGGAGGAACGCCGTTGAGAGAGCGCTACGCGGATATCATTGTGGATATCTCTCATGAAAAACTGGATAGGACCTTTCAGTACCGCGTTCCGGAGAGGCTTCGGGACACGCTGGAGGTGGGGGCCTGCGTCATGGTCCCCTTCGGAAACGGAAACTCTCTGCGGAGGGGATATTGTGTCGGGATCGGGGAGGAATGTAAATTTGATCCGGCGCGCACCAAGGATATCGTGGAGATCGCCCCGAAGGGTGTGAATGTGGAGGACCGCATGATAGAGCTGGCGTCCTTTATCCGGCGCAATTTCGGCGGCACTATGATCCAGGCGTTAAAGACGGTGCTTCCCGCCAAGCAGTCCGTCCGGAAGCTGGAGCGCCGAAGCGTCGAGCGAATCCTCGACCGAGAGGCAGTCATCGCTCTCATGGGGGAATGTGAGAGGAAGCACCAGACGGCAAAGGCAAGGCTTCTGCGCGCACTGGCGGAGCAGCCCCGAATCCCTTACGAGTGGATCACGGGGAAGCTGGGCGTCTCTCCGGCCACGGTCAGGAGCCTGCACCAGGCGGGCGTCCTGCGCGTGGAGCGCACGGAGGGATACCGCAATCCGGTCAGGCTGCAGGCGGAGGAGGAACGGCGGGTCCCCTTGAGCGGGGAGCAGAGCCGGATCGTGGAGGAGGTGTGCCGGGACTTCGATGAGGGGAGGACGGGGACGTATCTGATCCACGGCATCACGGGAAGCGGCAAGACCGAGGTGTACATGCAGCTTATCGCCGAGATGAGGGAAAGAGGCCGCCAGGCCATCGTGCTGATTCCGGAGATCGCCCTGACCTATCAGACGCTGCTTCGGTTCTACAGAAGATTCGGGGATCGCGTCAGCGTGATAAATTCCACCCTCTCCCCCGGGGAAAAATACGACCAGTGCGAGCGGGCCAAAAACGGGGAGATCGATGTGATCATCGGACCGCGGTCCGCGCTTTTTACCCCTTTTCCCAACCTGGGGCTCATCGTGATCGACGAGGAGCACGAGGGGAGCTACAAGAGTGAGAGCACGCCCAAATACCACGCGCGGGAGACGGCGGAGGAGGCGGCCAGGCTCTCCGGCGCCAGCCTGGTGCTGGGATCCGCGACGCCCTCCCTGGAGGCGTACTATCGGGCCAGGCGGGGGGAATACCGGATGTTTTCCCTGGACAAACGGCTGGCGGGAGGCGCTCTCCCCACCGTCTACACGGTGGATCTCAGGCAGGAGCTGAAGGAGGGGAACCGGTCCATCTTCAGCAGGAAGCTTCAGGAGCTTCTGGCGGACCGGCTGGCGAAGGGGCAGCAGAGTATGCTGTTTTTAAACCGGAGGGGATATGCGGGCTTCGTCTCCTGCCGCGCCTGCGGTCATGTGATGAAGTGCCCCCACTGTGATGTGTCCCTGTCGGAGCACAGGGGCGGGAGGCTGATCTGCCACTACTGCGGCCACGAGGAGCCCAAACCCGCGCGCTGTCCGGTGTGCGGCTCTCAATATATCATGGGATTCCGCGCAGGCACCCAGCAGATCGAGGAGAAGCTAAGAGAGCTGTTTCCCCATGCCAGGACGCTGCGCATGGACGGGGATACCACCCGCGCTAAGGACAGCTACGGACAGATATTGTCGGCCTTCTCGAACGGGGAAGCGGACGTGCTGATCGGCACGCAGATGATCGTCAAGGGGCATGATTTCCCGAATGTGACGCTGGTCGGCGTGCTGGCGGCGGATCTCTCCCTGGGGGCCAACGATTACCGCTCCGGAGAGCGGACCTTTCAGCTTTTGACCCAGGCGGTGGGGCGTGCCGGAAGGGGAAGCCTTCCCGGGGAGGCGGTGATCCAGACCTATCAGCCCGGGCATTATGCGGTGGTCCGCGCCGCAGAGCAGGACTACGAGGGCTTTTACGAGGAGGAGATCCTCTACCGGGAGATGTCGGGCTATCCGCCGGCGGCGCATATGCTGGCGGTGCAGATCTGCGGAAAATATGAGGAGAGCGCGAAACAGCTTGCAGAAATGCTGTCGGACGTGGTAAAGTCTATAGAGGACGTAGAGACGGGAAAGCCGGAGTGCGTTGTGATCGGCCCGGCGCCGGCGTCCATCGGAAGGATCAACGATATCTTCCGCTTCGTATTCTATGTGAAGCACACCGAGTACGAGCGGCTTGTACATACCAAGGATGTGCTGGAGGAGAGGCTTAAAAGGCTTTCCCCCCGACGGGAGACGGTGCAGTTTGACTTTGATCCCATAAACACCGTGTAGCGGCGGCACAAAACAGAAAGGCGGGAAGGAATATGGCAATCAGGAATATCAGGGAGTACGGCGACGAGGTGCTCACCAAAAAGTGCAAGGAAGTGACGGAGGTGACTCCCCGTATACGGGAGCTGGTCGAGGATATGCTGGAGACGATGTACGAGGCAAACGGCGTCGGCCTTGCGGCCCCCCAGGTGGGGATCCTCAAAAGGATCGTGGTCATCGACACCACGGGGGAGGACCCTTATGTTCTGATCAATCCCCGTATCGTGGAGAGCAGCGGGGAGCAGACCGGAAATGAGGGATGCTTAAGCCTTCCCGGCAAGACCGGCGTGGTGACCCGCCCCAACTACGTGAAGGCGGTTGCCCTCGACATCAACATGAAGCCCATTGAGATCGAGGGGACCGAGCTGCTTGCCAGGGCGATCTGTCATGAGCTTGACCACCTGGACGGGCATATGTATGTGGAGAAGGTGGAGGGCGAGCTGAAGGATGCCGCCTACAGCGAGGAGGGCGAGTGAGGCGTATGAAGATCGTATTTATGGGAACACCGGATTTTGCGGTGGGCGCCCTGGAGGCGCTGATCGCCGCCGGACATGAGATCACCGCGGTGGTGACCCAGCCAGACAAGCCCAAGGGCAGGAGCGGGGAACCGCAGTTTCCGCCGGTGAAGGAGTGTGCGCTCAAACACGGTATTTTGGTTTTCCAGCCCCGAAGGATCAAGGAGCCCCAGGCGGTGGAGGAGCTTAGGGGCTTTGCCGCCGACGTGTATATCGTGGCGGCGTTTGGACAGATCTTGTCCCGGGAGATCCTGGAGATCCCTGGGTACGGGTGTCTGAATATCCACGCCTCCCTGCTGCCCAAATACAGAGGGGCCTCGCCGATCCAGCACGTGATCATCGACGGGGAGCGGGAGACCGGCGTCACCATACAGCAGATGAACGAAGGGATCGACACCGGAGATATTCTCTACCAAAAAAAGATCCCCGTGGAGGACACCGACACGTTCGAGTCCCTCCACGACAAGCTGATGGCGCTGGGAGGAGAGGCGATCGTGGAGACGCTTTCCCTTCTTGAGGCGGGCAGGCTGACTCCCGAAAAGCAGAAGGAGGAGCTCTCCTGTTACGCGCCTCTGATCGAAAAGCGGATGGGAAAGATCTCGTTTGCGAAAAGCGCCGGAGAGATCGACAGGCTGATCAGGGGGATGAATCCCTGGCCCAGCGCGTATACCTTCTACCGCGGTAAACAGCTCAAGATCTGGAGGGCGCTGTCCGTGCCTGTAGAGGAGGCGGTGCGGGAGGTAAACGGCATACCCGTCACGCCGGGAGCGGTCACGGCGGTCACAAGGGACTATATCGAGGTGGCGGCAGGAGAGGGGAATCTGCGCATCTATGAGCTTCAGATGGAGGGGAAGAAGCGGATGAGCGCCCACGATTTTCTGCTCGGCATAAAGGTCGCCGCGGGAGAGCTGCTCGGCGAGGTGTGATGTTCGGGTGAGCGGGAACAAAAGGAGGAGAAAATGGTATATTTATTCGGTTACGGCTACGGCTATGGTTACGGCTATTACGGCATGTTTTATGACCCCACCTATTTGTTGGTGATCCTGGGACTGCTCCTGGGGATGGGGGCCAGCGCGCTGGTGAACAGCAGCATGAACAAATACAGCAGGGTGCGAAACGCGAACGGGCTCACCGGAGCGGACGCCGCCAGGCGCATCCTGAACAACGAGGGACTGTATCAGGTGCAGATCGAGTGCCTGCGGAGCGGCCAGGGGGATCATTATGACCCCAGGACCAACACGGTGCGGCTGTCCTACGAAAATTATAACGGCGCTTCCGTGACCGCGGTGAGCGTAGCGGCCCACGAGTGCGGCCACGCCATCCAGCACGCACAGGGGTACAAGCCGGTCTCCATCCGGTCGGCGCTGGTGCCGGTGGTCAACATCGGCAGCAATCTGAGCATCCCGCTGATCCTGCTGGGGGTGATTTTGAGCTGGAATCAGACGTTGATCACCATCGGGATCTGGGCGTTTGCGCTGACGGTGATCTTTCAGCTGGTGACGCTGCCGGTGGAGTTTAACGCCTCCCGCAGAGCGCTTGAGAAGATCGGGCAGTACGGACTGTTAAGCGACGCGGAGCGGGCCGGAGGCAGGAAGGTCCTGACGGCGGCTGCGCTCACCTATGTGGCGGCCACGGCGTCCTCCATCCTGTCGCTTCTGCGCCTGTACCTTCTGTATGGCGGAAACAGCAGACGCAGGGGGGACTAATCATGCGGACCGACACCAGAGAGCTTGTTTTGGATATCCTGCTTGCGCTGGAGCGGGGGGAAGGGTTTTCCAATCAGCTCATCCGCTCCGTTTTGGACAAGTACGATTATCTGGACGGGCGTGAAAAGGCGTTTATCAAGAGAGTGGCGGAGGGCACCGTCGAGAGGCAGATCGAGCTGGACTATTATGTGGACGGGATTTCTTCCGTACCGGTGCGCAGGATGAAGCCGTTCATCCGGTGCCTGATCCGCATGAGCGCGTATCAGATCCTCTTTCTGGATGGGGTTCCGGACAGCGCCGTCTGCAACGAGGCCTGCAAGATCGCGGAGAGACGAAACTTTCGGGATCTGAAGGGATTTGTAAACGGCGTGCTCAGAAATCTGGCCAAGCGGAAGGGGGAACTGCGTCTGCCCGATGAAGGGACGGACGAGACGGCGTATCTCTCCGTCAAGTATTCCGTCCCCGCGTGGCTGGTGGAGCTGTGGCTTCGGGAATACGGAAGGGAAATCACGGAGACACTGATAGGAGGGCTTCTGCGGATCCATCCCGTGTCCGTCCGTTTTCGGACGGATCTGGCTTTGCCGGAGAGGGAGCGGTATCTTGAGCGGATGAGGGCCCAGGGGGTCGTCCCCAGGCAGAGCGCCTATCTGCCGTATCTTTACACTCTGGAGAATGTGGAGGGCGTGCGGAACCTGCCCGGCTTTCCAGAGGGAGCCTTTATCGTACAGGATGTAAGCTCTGCTCTGGCGGTGGAGGCCGCGGGGATCGGGCCGGAGGATTTTGTGATAGACGTCTGCGCCGCGCCGGGCGGAAAGAGCGTTCTGGCGGCGGAGAAGGCCAAGCGGGTGCTCGCCCGGGATGTCTCGGAGGGAAAGACCGCGTTGATCGCGGAACATCTGGAGCGCATGGGCCGGAGCAATGTGACGGTGCAGGTCTATGACGCTGCACAGACGGATGAAAGCTGTCTGGAGAAAGCGGATGTGGTGCTTTTGGATGTCCCCTGCTCGGGGCTGGGAGTCCTGGGCAAGAAGCGGGATATCAAATACCACGTGAGTCCGGAGAGCCTGGAGAGGATCACAGAGCTTCAGAGAAAGATCATCGCCCACAGCTGGCAGTACGTGAAGCCGGGCGGGACACTGCTGTACAGCACCTGCACGATCCACCGGGAGGAGAACGAAGAGATGGTCCGGTGGATCCTGGACAATTTTCCCTTTGAGCCGGTATCGCTGGAGGAGTGGCTTCCCGAGAGGCTGCGGGAGGAGAGGGCTTCTCTTGGCACTTGCGGGGGAGAGGCGGGGGCGGATCCCACGGAGGGGTGTGTGCAGCTTTTGCCGGGCTATATGGAGGCGGACGGGTTTTTCTTCGCGAAGCTTAAGCGGAAAGAGGACAGCACCTTTAGAGAGAAAGCGTTATGACGGAGCGTACATTGGACAAAATCGATATCAAGTCCCTGTCCCTTTCAGAGCTTACAGAGGAGCTTAAGGGGCGGGGAGAGAAGCCTTTTCGCGCCAGACAGATCTATCAGTGGATGCACCGAAGGGGAGCGAGAGGCTTTGACGAGATGACGGATCTCTCCAGGGATCTGCGGAAAAAATTAAAGGAGTGGTATGATTATACGGCGGTTCAGACCGTGCGGATGCAGCAGTCGCGGATAGACGGGACGAGGAAATTTCTCTTTGCCCTGGCGGACGGCAATCTGGTGGAGAGCGTCTGGATGCGGTATAAGCATGGCAACAGTGTGTGCATCTCCTCCCAGGTGGGGTGCCGCATGGGGTGCAGCTTCTGCGCCTCCACGCTGAACGGGCTGGAGCGCAACTTAACCCCCTCCGAGATGCTGGATCAGATCTACGCGATCGGTCTTTTGACCGGAGAGCGGGTCTCCAACGTGGTGGTCATGGGGACCGGAGAGCCTCTGGACAACTATGACTATCTGTTGAAATTTATCCGGCTCCTCACGGATGAAAACGGGCTGCACATCAGTCAGAGGAACGTTACCGTCTCCACCTGCGGCCTTGTGCCCCAAATGAGGCGGCTTGCGGAGGAGCGCCTGCAGATCACTCTGGCGCTGTCCCTGCACGCGGCCACCGATGAGAAGAGGCAGCTTTTGATGCCGGTGGCCAGGCGCTACTCCATCGGGGAGCTGATGGAGGCGTGCGGTTATTATTTCCGGCAGACCGGCAGGCGGATCACCTTCGAGTACAGCCTGGTGGGCGGGGTGAACGACACCGATGAGGATGCGGCGAGGCTTGCGGCGCTTGCGGCGCCTCTGGGCTGCCACATCAATCTGATTCCGGTAAACCCTGTGAGAGAGCGGAATTATGTGCAGTCGGACGCGGCCAGCATACGGGCGTTTAAAAATAGACTTGAAAAAGATGGCAGAAATGTTACAATAAGACGGGAAATGGGACGAGACATCGACGGCGCCTGCGGACAGCTGAGACGCCGGCATCAGGATGAGCTCAATGGAGGAATGGAACGTGCTTAAGACGTTTTCCTTGACCGATATCGGCAGGACAAGACAAATAAATCAAGACTATATGTACACCTCGGAACAGCCCTGCGGGAAGCTTCCCAACCTCTTTATTGTGGCGGACGGCATGGGCGGGCACAATGCCGGAGACTATGCCGCCAAGGTCACGGTGGAGACGGTCGTTGAGCGGGTGGCGGCCTCATCGGAGTCGGATCCGGTGGCGGTCCTGGGGCATGCCATCGCGGTGGCAAACTCCCTGATCCACAGGCGGGCCTCCGAGAGCGCAGAGCTGGAAGGAATGGGGACCACCGTGGTGGCGGCTGCCTGCGTCGATGGATGCCTGTATGTGGCCAATGTGGGAGACAGCCGTCTGTATGTGGTCAACCGCAGGGAGATCCGGCAGATCACCAAGGACCATTCCCTGGTGGAGGAGATGGTGCGGATGGGCGGTATTGACCGGTCGCAGGCGAGGAACCATCCGGACAAAAACATCATCACCAGGGCCGTGGGGGTCAACGAGACGGTGGAGGTCGATTTCTTCACGGTGGAGCTCAGAGAGGGCGATCTGGTTTTGATGTGTACGGACGGGCTGACCAATATGCTGGAGGACGAAGAGATCCGCATGATCTTGAGCGGCGCGCGCGACATCGTGGAAAAGGCACAGGAGTTAGTAAAGGCGGCCAATGAGAACGGCGGCAAGGACAATATCACTGTGGTTTTGATCGAACCGTGATCGATTTTGAATGGAGAGAAGTATGATTAAGATTGGAATGATGATAGGCGACCGCTACGAGATCCTGGAAAAGATCGGCACAGGCGGTATGTCGGATGTATATAAGGGAAAAGATCATAAGCTGAACCGGTTTGTGGCGATCAAGGTGCTGAAGCAGGAGTTTAGTGAAAACGAGAATTTTGTCTCCAAGTTCCGCATCGAGGCGCAGGCGGCGGCAGGGCTGATGCACCCCAACATCGTGAACGTCTATGATGTGGGGGAGGAGAGCGGCATCTATTACATTGTGATGGAGCTGGTAGAGGGCATCACCCTCAAGAAATATATAGAAAAAAAGGCGCGCCTCTCCTACAAGGAGGCGGTGAGCATCGCTATCCAGGTGAGCATGGGCATCGAGGCGGCGCATAACAACCATATCATTCACCGGGATATCAAGCCCCAGAATATTATTATCTCCAAGGACGGAAAGGTGAAGGTGACGGACTTCGGCATTGCCAAGGCGGCCACCAGCAACACCATCACCTCCAACGTCATGGGCTCCGTGCACTATACCTCTCCGGAGCAGGCAAGGGGCGGCTACAGCGATGAGAAGAGCGATATCTACTCTCTGGGGATCACCATGTTTGAGATGCTGACCGGCCGTGTGCCTTTCAACGGGGAGACTACGGTGGCGATCGCCATCAAGCACATCCAGGAGGAAATGCCCTCCCCCAAGGAGTATGTGCCCGAGATCCCCAACAGCGTCGAGAGCATTGTGTTTAAATGCTGCCAGAAGTCTCCGGACAGGCGCTACCAGAGTATGCAGGAGCTGGTGACGGATCTGAAGCAGTCCCTGATCAATCCGGACGAGGACTTTGTGGTGGTGAACGACCCCGATCTGGACGGGGGGACACGTATGCTTTCCGACGACGATATGTCGCGGATCAAGCACCGCTCCGGCTATCAGGGCGGCAGGGAATATGAGGAGGAAGAGGAGCCCATGCGGCTTTTGTCCGACACGGCGGCGCTCTATGAGGATGAGGACGAGGAGCCGGAGGATGAGGACGAGTACGACTATGACCCCAAGATGGAGCGCGTGACCACGATTCTTGCGGTGGCGGCGGGGGTTGTCATCTGTATCATTATTATTATCCTGGCGCTCCAGATTTTTGGCGATCGGGAGGAGAAGGGCGAAAGCAACAGTCCGGTCAACACGGAGGAGACGCCGGAGGAGGTGGTCATGCCCATCGTGACCGGCAAGAATGTGGAGGAGGCCAGCAAGAGCCTAACAGACTTGGGGCTTTTGGTGAAGGTGAATTACGAGGAGTCCGAGAATGTGGAGGAGGACGAGGTGATCAGCGCCGACGTGTCCGTGGGATCCACCCTGAAGGTGGGGAGCACCGTGACGCTGACCGTAAGCTCCGGCACTTCCGGCATTGAGGTGCCGCCGGTGGTGGGCCTGACGCGGGAGGAGGCGGAAAGCCAGCTGACCTCCGCGGGATTTTTGGTGAACGTTACGGAGAGTAACTCCGATACGGTGGAAAAGGATTCTGTGATCTCGCAGACTCCGGAGAGCGGCAAGGCGCCCCGAGGGACGGTGATCACGATAGAGGTGAGCCTGGGACAGGGGCGTGTGAGCGTGCCTAACCTGATGGGGAAGTCGGAGGAAGAGGCCATTTCCCTGCTGGTGGAGGCCAAGCTGGATATCGGCGATGTGAGCTATGTGTACAGCGATGAGGTGGCGGAGGGTCTTGTCTGCTATCAGAGCTATTCCGAGGGTTCCTATGTGGATCCCAACACGGCGGTGGATCTTCGGGTGAGCCAGGGCAAGGAGGCGGCCACCTACCGCTACAGCGCCAGCATCGGTGCGCCCACGGCGGATGAGGCGCCGGACTATGTGGCGGGCACGGAGGTCAATATCCGGCTGGAGGCGGACGACGGGAAGGTGCTTGCGGACACCAACACCAGCAGTTTCCCCTGGTCCGGCAATTTCTACGGGCTGTCCTCCTCCGCGGGAACGATCACGATCACGTATACGGTGACCACGGAGGGCACCACCACGACGGATCCGGAGACCGGCGAGACGACGAGCACCCCCGGGGGCACGGAGGAGAGATCCTTCACCAGGCGGGTGGAATTTACGCGGGATGACACATGAGAGGTAAGATAATCAAGGGAATCGCAGGCTTTTATTATGTGCAGTGCGGTCCGAGCGTGTATGAATGTAAGGCGAAGGGCGTCTTTCGCAGGGATAAGAAGAAACCGTTAGTGGGCGACGACGTGGAGATGACGGTCCTGGACGGGGAGGAGCGAAAGGGGAATATCACCGAGCTTCTTCCCCGGCACAGCGAGCTCATCCGTCCGGCGGTGGCCAATGTGGATCAGGCGCTGGTGATCTTTGCGGTTGCAAAGCCGCAGCCCGATTTCAACCTGCTGGACCGTTTTCTGATTATGATGAGGCAGCAAAAGCTCCCCTGTATCGTCTGTTTCAACAAAATAGATATCGACGGGGACAACGCCGGGCCGGGCTATGAGGAAATTTACCAAAAAGCGGGGTATCGGACGCTTACGGTGAGCGCCGGAGAGAAGATCCGCATCGGGGAGCTGAAGGAACTGCTTCGGGGGAGGACCACCACGGTGGCGGGGCCCAGCGGCGTGGGGAAATCCTCCCTGGTGAACTGTCTCCAGGACGGCGTGGTCATGGAGACCGGCGGCATCAGCCAAAAGATCGAGAGAGGGCGGCACACCACCAGGCACTCCGAGCTGATCGCCATTGAGCCCGACACTTTTATTCTGGACACCCCGGGTTTTAGCTCGCTCGGGCTTTTTGGTCTGGAGAAGGAGGAGCTCGCGGGTTATTATGAGGAGTTTGCGCCCTATGAGAAATATTGCAGGTTTGGGGGATGCTCCCATATCAGCGAGCCGATCTGCGGCATCCGGGACGCTGTGGAGGAGGGCCGGATCAGCCGTGGGCGCTATGAAAATTACTGTCTCTTTTACGGGGAACTGAGGGACCGGAAAAAATATTGAGACCGAGGCGGAAAACACAATGTTGAAGATGGAAAAAATCCGGCAGATGAAACTGCACACCAGGAAAAGCTTTCGCGTCCTTGCGGCGGTGGAGGCGCTTTTGCTGCTCTGGGGGATCTGGGGACTGTTCGGAAAAGACGCCGTGTATGAATACGGCCTTGACGATATGACGGTTCATTCGGGGGGGTATCGCGAGGAGTACGGCGGCATCTGTGCGGAGAACACAGGACATGCGGAAAACATGGTGGATTTTGAGCATGTGACGCTTCCCAGAGGGACGTATCGGGTGCAGCTCCACTATCAGACGGATACGGACGGCCAGAACCTCTGCACGATCACGGACGACACCCTCAATTTCAAGACGCTGTTTGTAGACGACGCCTGGCTGTACTCGGGACTTTCCTCCACGGATTATGAGATGTGGCTGCTGCAGGACTGTTCCCAGATGATCGTACACGCGGTGTATCAGGGCGAGGGCATGATGACGGTAAAGGGGCTTACGATCCGGCAGACGAACGCGGGAAACCGGATCCTTCTCTTTCTTTTGCTGTGCCTGTCCGCCGTCATTGACGCGGCCTATGTCTATCGGGAATATGACAGGCAGTATGGGATATCGGTCAAAAACAAGACCGTTGTTTTTCTGCTGGGGATCATTGTCCTGATCGTTTCCTACCCCATTATGACAGATGACATTACGCTTTCCTCGGACATTGTCTACCACTGGATGCGTGTGGAGGGGATTCGCGACGGAATTTTGTCCGGACAGTTTCCCGTCAGGATCTCGCCCCGATGGCAGCAGGACTACGGATATGCTTCGCCGATTTTTTACGGGGAGACGCTTCTGTATGTGGCGGCGGCACTGAGGATCATCGGTTTCAGCATATTGTCCAGCTACCGCCTGTATCTTTTGGCGGTGATGATCGCAACGACTCTCATTTCCTACGTTTGCTACCGGAAAATTTTCCAAAACGCGTATGTGGGGGTCTTCTGCAGCTTTCTCTACACGCTGGCAAGCCGCAGGATCTGCAAAACGTATATTCGGGGGTATTTGGGGGAATGTCTGGCGGAGATGCTGCTGCCGATTCTTGTCTACGGCTTTTATCGGGTGTTCACCCAGGATGTCCGAGAGAAGAGCTACCGCAGAAGCTGGGTGCCGCTGGCGGCAGGATTTGCCCTTCTGATCCAGACGCACTGGCTGACCTGCGAGCTGGTAGGGGGATATACGATCCTTTTGTGCATTTTGTTGTGGAGGAAGGTTTTTCGCAAGGAGACCTTCCTGGTGCTCGCAAAGGCGGCCGTGTCCAGCGTGCTGCTCAGCGGATGGTATCTGGTGCCCTTTGCCGACTATATGCTGACCGGCGACTTTACGATCCATCACGTGTGGGAGCGGAAGATCCAGTCCATGGGGCTTCACCTGGCGCAGCTTTTTCAGACGTTTTCCTTTGCGGAAGGCAATGTCTTTTTTGACAGCGAGGGAATGGTGGGCGCGGCTCCCATGGGAGTCGGGATCGCCCTGACGGCGGCTCTGCTGGTGTGGGGGTATCTTTCGTTTACCCGAAAGACCTCAAAGCTGGCCAAAGAGCAGCGGGCGCTTGGGAGGATCATGGCTCTCTTCGCCGTGTCGTCCATGCTGATGAGCCTGAACGTTTTTCCCTGGGACTACATACACCAGAGGAACCACCTGACGGCGGTGCTGGTTTCCAGCCTGCAGTATCCGGAGAGGTTTCTGGTGATCGCCACGGTATGTCTGGTGACGCTGGGAGGTCTTGCCGCCCAGGTGCTGTTTCAGGAGGAGAACGCACTGTGGCGGGCCGGCTATTTTACGGGCATGATCGTCCTGGTGTTTATGAGCAGCGTATATCTGATGAATGATCTGAAAAATTCCGTTGATTTCTTTCGCACCTATGGCCCCAAGGGGCTGGGGACCAGCTATCTCTCAGGGGCGGAATACCTTCCCTACGGGGCGGTGAGCGACGAGTACAGATATCGGCCGCCCTTAGGCTCGGAGGGCGTGGTGCTGGAGGATTACGACAAGAGAATGCTCGGCGGGGAGGTGTACGCCGCAAACTCCGGACAAAAGGACGGCGAGATCCGGTTTCCTCTCCTGTATTACAAGGGCTACAGGGCCTGGGACGGCGAGAGCGGAGAGCCTCTGGATGTATATGCGGGGGATAATTTTGTGGTCACTGTAAAGGTGCCGGCGGGATATGAGGGCCGTGTGGAGGTGGCCTTTGAGAGCCCCTGGTACTGGCGTCTGGCAGAGGGGATATCGGTGGTTACTCTGTTGGCGATGACAGGGGAGGCCCTGCTTTGCAAAAGGCGGGAAAAGGCGCGCGGGATGAAAGCGGCGCCGAAATAAAATGAAGGTGTGTATGAGGAAGATACGAAAGATTCTGCTTTTTGGAATCCTGTTTTTTCTGCTGTACCTGATCGTCGGAATCATTTTGTCCTACAGGAGGCAGCCGGCCGTCAGCCAGGCATATCGGGATCGTTTTCATGTGGAGGACTGCTATTCGGATTCGGTCTCCTGCGACAGGGCGTATATTATGGAGGACAACCAAGAGGCTCTGCTGGAAAGACTCAGGATGATCGAGCAGGCCCAGGACAGGGTGATCCTTTCCACCTTTGAGTTTCGGGCGGATGAGAGCGGAAAGGATATGCTCGCCGCGCTTTTGGCGGCTGCGGAGAGAGGGGTAGATATTAAGATCCTGGCGGACGGTGCGGCATCCTATATGAGGATCGACCGCAGCGAGTATTTTCATGCCCTGGCTTCCATGGATAATGTGGAGATCAAGATATATAACCGGCTCAACCCGTTTACCCCCTGGAAGACCATGGGACGGCTTCACGACAAGTATGTGATCGTCGACGATGATCTGTATATTTTGGGCGGCCGAAATACCTATGATTATTTTCTGGGCGATAACGGATATAAAAATTACGACAGAGATGTGCTGGTATATACCACGCAGCCAGAGAGCGAGGAGAGCTCCATCCATCAGGTGGAGAGCTATTTTGAATCGGTATGGGAGAGGAAGGAGTGCGCGTCTCTGGGGGCATGGGACGGAGAGAGGACGGCGTCCGCAAGGGAGGAGCTGGAGGAGCGCTATCGGACGCTCAAAAGGGACTATCCGGTTCTCACAGAGAGGGCGGATTATGAAGGGATGACTTATGAGGTAAATAAAATTACCCTTTTGTCCAATCCCACGCATGTGTATGCCAAGGAGCCCACGCTGTTTTATTCCCTGACGGAGATCATGAAGCAGGCCGAGGGCGACGTTGACATCCATACCCCGTATATTATATGCAATGATTGGATGTATCGCTCCTTTCAGGAGATCTGCGAAAAAAAGCCGCGTACCGTGCTGCTGACCAATTCCGCCGCAAACAACGGAAATCCCTTCGGAGCCTCGGATTATCTGCTCAATAAGGAACGGCTGGTAGATATCGGACTGCATATTTATGAGTATGAGGGCGGAGTGTCCTACCATGGAAAGAGTATTTCGATCGGGGACCGTCTGTCGATCATAGGCTCTTTTAATATGGATATGCGCAGCGTGTATCTGGATACGGAGCTGATGCTGGTGATCGACAGCGAGGCGGTGAACCGGCAGCTAAGGGAAAATATGCGGGTGTACGAGGCGTCGTCCGCAAAGGTCCTGGATGCCGAGCACTATGAGATCCCCGAGAATGTCAGACAGCAGGAGATCACCCCCAAAAACAGACAAAGGATCCGTTTCCTCAGGCTGTTTTACTGGTTTCGCTTCCTGATGTGACGTATGCCGCTGTCGGGGAGTCATTCAGGAAATTCAAAAAATTCTTGGATTTTAGCTTCCTAAAATAAAAAGTTTTACACAAGAAGGGCGCTTTGATATAATGATACATAGTAAAGATAGATTGATTTAGGGGAGTTTGGCAAATGGAGGAACAGGATGTCAATATCCTACAACAAATTTAAACAATAATCAGGCGGTTGCAATTCCTGTACTTGAGAAAATCTGCGCGGAATTGGAATGTAATATAGGTGATATCATGGAATTTGCCAATCTTAATGCTGTAAGAGAAGAACGGAAGAAAAGAAGGTAACACAACTTGAAATCGGAAGCAAGTTTGCAATAGTCGGATCAGGTGAAGAGGTAAAGGAATAATGCGTGATTCAGCAATAGAAATGGCAAAAAGGTTATTAGTGGACAGTATTTGGAAGAGTGCTAATCTGGAAGGGTTAGGAACGACTTTTCCAAAGACAGAAGCAATATTAGCCAATGCGACAACGACAACAAAGACGGAAGAAGTGTTGTTTATTATCAATATGAAGAGGGCGTGGCAATTCTTACTGGATAATCTCGATTATAACAATAACCTTATGCTTCTCAGGGAATTTAACAAGATTGTTGGGGAATTATTATTTGATTATGCCGGTGAGATCAGAACAATTCCGGTGCAGATAGGCGGTACGTCATGGGAGCCAGAAATGCCGCATACAAGCACCATAATAGAAGCACTGGAGCGCATTGACCAGATAGAAGACATGGAGTTAAAGGCTTTGAAGTATTTCTGTTATGTTGCAAGAACACAGATGTTTATAGACGGAAACAAGCGTGTGGCACAGCTTATTGCAAATAAAGTATTGATTCAGAATAATATAGGCATATTTCAGATTCCGATTGATAAACTGGAAGAATTTAAGACTTTATTATTAGAATTTTATGAAAATGGGAATGACAAAGAGATAATTGATTTTATGCAGTTGTGGTGTATGAAAAGAATCTGCATCAGTGAGGAATGATTATGATTACAAAAAGAGATTGATAAACGCAGAGCGTTGAAACGAAGATCTATAGCAAGCGTATAAATTTTATATGGCAAAATAAAAAGCACCAACGGATCAGTGAATCATCGGAAGGTGCTTTTTGTGTGTCCCGCTGCCTGGTGGAAATTTCATCAGCGGCTTTTTCAAGATACACCTTTCGCTAGAATAGGGATTAACAAAATGGAAGAGTTATGGAAAAATCTAAATGTAATTTTGTATTATATGTTGGCAATAAAAAAATAGTTAAAAGAAAAGAATTTGAACAGTTTATTGCATAAACACTTGAAATATAGGGTTTTCATATTTTGTTAAGTGTGGTATAATCTTAAACTGTATCAAACTCTAAGACATACTTTGACTACAAGATGTAGAGAGGGCGGTATGCGTCCAAAAACCTTGCAAATTGTGTAGTAAAAATATAGAGAAAGGCAGAAAACCTTGAAAATATGGGTTTTCTGAATAGGTATCGTATATTATGAAACTTGGCATCGTCGGTCTTCCCAACGTGGGGAAGAGTACATTGTTTAATTCATTGACCAAAGCAGGTGCGGAGTCCGCCAACTATCCGTTCTGCACCATCGACCCGAACGTGGGCGTGGTGGCGGTGCCGGACGAGAGGCTGAAACTTCTGGGAGACATGTATCACTCCAAGAAGGTGACGCCGGCGGTGATCGAGTTTGTGGACATCGCCGGACTGGTGAAGGGGGCTTCCAAGGGGGAGGGGCTGGGCAACCAGTTCTTGAGCAATATCCGTGAGGTGGACGCCATCGTCCATGTGGTGCGGTGCTTTGAGGATCCCAATGTGGTCCATGTGGACGGCAGCGTGGATCCCTTGCGCGATATTGAGACGATCAACCTGGAGTTAATCTTTTCCGATCTGGAGGTGCTGGAGCGCCGCCTGTCCAAGGTGGTGAAGGCCGCCAGGATGGACAAGACCCTGGCGAAGGAGGAGGCGCTTTTGAACCGCATCAAGGAACATTTGGAGAGCGGCAGACTGGCCAAGAGCATGACCATTGAGGACGAGGATGAGCTCTCGCTGATGAACTCCTACAATCTGCTCACCTACAAGCCGGTGATCTACGCCGCCAATGTGGCGGAGGAGGATCTTGCGGACGACGGACAGAGCAATGAGAAGGTGGGGCAGGTTCGGGAATTTGCCGCCGGAGAAAACAGCGAGGTATTTGTTATCTGCGCCCAGATCGAGGAGGAGATCTCCGAGCTGGAGGAGGATGAGAAGGCTATGTTTTTGGAGGATTTGGGGCTTTCCGAGTCGGGACTTGAGAAGCTGATCAAAGCCAGCTACAGGCTGCTTGGCCTGCACAGCTTCCTGACGGCCGGAGAGGATGAGACCCGGGCCTGGACGATCAAAATCGGAACCAGGGCGCCCCAGGCGGCCGGCAAGATACACTCCGATTTTGAGAGAGGATTTATCAAGGCGGAGGTTGTGAATTACAGGGATCTGCTGGAGCAGGGCTCCCTGGCCGCCGCCAGAGAAAAAGGCTTGGTGGGCATGGAAGGAAAGGACTACGTGGTGAAGGATGGGGACGTCATCCTGTTTCGGTTCAACGTGTAGGGGATAGCGGGTTCACGACGGTGCGCCGCTTCACACGCAGGAAAGAAAACGGCGCGCAGAAGGGATGGAGACGAAATGAATGTGACCGACATTGCTTTTCCGAATTTGGGAATTTACCTGGAAAATGTGCCGAGGACCTTTTCGGTGCTTGGCTTTGACGTAGCTTTTTACGGACTGATCATCGGCATCGGCATCCTGGCGGGCATCCTGATGGCGGCCCACAACGGAAAGGTGATGGGGCAGGATCCGGATCTGTACTGGGATTTTGCCCTCTATGCGGTGATCTTTTCAGTGATCGGCGCCCGCCTGTATTATGTTATTTTTGAGTGGGAGTACTATAAGGATGATCTGCTCAGCATTTTTAACACCAGAAATGGGGGTATGGCGATCTACGGAGGGGTGATCGGCGCCTTTGCAACGCTGTTTATCTACTGTCGGGTGAAGAGGATCAACCCCTTTCAGCTTGGGGACGGAGGCGTGACGGGACTGATCCTGGGTCAGGCGATCGGCAGATGGGGCAACTTTATGAACCGCGAGGTGTTCGGCGAGTACACGGACGGGCTCTTTGCCATGCGCCTTCCCATCGCCGCGGTCCGCAGCAGGGATATCACGGAAAATCTTATGGCGCACGTGGGGGCGGGAGAGAACTTTATCCAGGTGCACCCCACCTTCCTGTACGAGAGCGTATGGAACCTGCTGGTGCTTGCCGGGATGCTTCTGTATCAAAAGCACAAGCGCTTCCACGGCGAGGTGTGCCTGCTCTACCTGGGAGGGTATGGACTGGGAAGATTTATCATCGAGGGGATCCGGACGGATACCCTGTTTCTCCCCGGGACCGAAATTCCGGTGTCCCAGGTGCTGTCGCTGGTGCTCGTGGTGTTTGCCGTGGTGACGGACGTGACGGTGCGCGTGCTGATCCGAAAGGGGAAGGTGAAGGCGTATAAACCGGCGTAGTCCGGTATAGTAATTTCCCGCGGAAAATGCTATAATGGCAATAACCTATAACCTTGTACAGATAAGGATGCGATTGCCATGAACACAGTGAAAGACATCTGCGGGAAAATTCGGGGCGGTATGCTTCGGGAAATGTGGGAAGAGATACGGTGGATCTATGGGTACGCCAGACGCTACTGGGCGGCTATGATCTTTTATACGGCGCTGGGATTAGTCTCGGCGCTGTTTTCGATCTTTTTCAGCCTGATCTCCCGAGACATGGTCGATATTGTGACCGGCCATAAGTCCGGAGAGCTGCTGGAGACCTTCGCGCTGATGATTGGCTGCGCTGTGGGCAATCTTCTGCTGACCCAGATGACCAATTACGCTTCCAGCTGGATCAGCATACGGGTGGACAATGAAATCAAGGCGGAGATCTTCTCGAAGATCCTGGCGGCGGATTGGGAGCCGCTGTCAAATTACCACACCGGAGATCTGCTGACGCGCTGGAATACGGATGTCAGCAATCTCTCAAGCGGGGTGCTGAATTTTATTCCCAATATGGTCATTTATGTCTTTCGGTTTTTGTTGGCCTTTTTTATTGTGGTCTATCACGACGCGTCGTTTGCCGTGTTTGCGCTTCTTGGAATCCCCGTGACCATGCTGATGTCCCGGGTCACCATGCGGAGGATGCGAAACAACAACAAGAGAAGCGCGGAGATGAATGCCAGAATGAACGGCTTCAATCAGGAGGCGTTTTCCAACATTCAGACGATCAAGGCGTTTGACCTGTGCTCCGGATGTGCGGGAAAGCTGAAGGGGCTTCAGAGGGAATACCTGGATATGAAGATGGAGTTTCAGCGGATGACGATGCTCACCTCCGTCATTATGGGGCTGACGGGGTTTTTGGTGTCCTACAGCTCCTACGGCTGGGGGATCTATCGGGTGTGGAGCGGCGTCATTTCCTATGGGACCATGACCATGTTTCTGGGGCTCTCCAGCGCGCTGACCGGAGCCCTGAACAATCTGATCAATCTGGTTCCCACCGGCATCAACCTGACGACCTCGGCCCGCCGGATCATGGAGCTTCTGGAGCTGCCTGCGGAGGACTATGACGGCGAGGAGGAAGCGGAGAAATTTTTGGAGAAGAACCGTGAGGAGGGCGTCAGTCTGCGGATGAGTGCCGTTCGCTACGCTTATCAGAACGGGCATGAGGTGCTGCGGGATTTGTCCCTGGAGGCGCACCCCCATGAGGTGGTGGCGCTGGTGGGAGCGTCCGGAGAGGGCAAGACGACCCTTTTGAGGCTGCTGCTGGCTCTGCTGCACCCGCAGGCCGGAAGAACGCTTCTGTGCGCGGGGGATGGGAGAACGGGAAGGACTCTCGCACTCACACCGGCGGCCAGGAGATTTTTCTCCTATGTGCCGCAGGGAAACACCATGTTTTCCGGAACGATCGCGGACAATATGAGGGATGTCAAGCCGGATGCCTCAGAGGAGGAGATCCGAGAGGCGCTGCGCCAGGCGTGTGCCTGGGAATTTGTGTCCGCGCTCCCCCAGGGCATGGACACGGTCATTAGAGAGAGGGGTGTGGGGCTGTCGGAGGGACAGGCCCAGAGGCTTTCCATCGCCAGGGCGCTGCTTCGCAGAGCGCCGATTTTGCTTTTGGATGAGGCGACCTCCGCACTGGATCCGGAGACGGAGGGCAGAGTGCTCCAAAATATCATGCGGGATACCTATCCGAGGACCTGCATCCTGGTGACGCACAGGCTTTTGCCGCTGCAAATCTGCAGCAGAGTCTATCACCTGGAGGAAAAAAGGTGCCGCGCGCTCCCGAGGGAAGAGATAGAGCAAATGATGCGGACGGCACCGGCACTTGCTTAAAAGAGATAAAGTGAAAAAAGATAAAATGAAATAGATAAAATGAAGAGAGACGAAAATGCTTCCACCCCCTAAAAGGGGAGGAAGCATTTTCGGTTGTGCGCCCGGCGGCGCACGTTTCTAACGGGTGAAAGTCCCGAATCCGCCCGGTAGTGGGAAGGATACAGCCGAAGGCAAGGGTGTCCACCGTGAGGTGGAATCTGAAGGAAGCTGGATGTGGGGAACCAACAAACCCACGGGCAAACCGCCGGCCTGACGAACAGAAACCGCATATAAGGCTACGCATGAGGGTAAGACTGCAATCCAAGCCGAAGCCCGATAACTACACGGAATCATGTATGGTAAATGCGGCAGGTAGATGGAGGGAAAGAAACGTGTGGTACCCGGGGAGGTCTGTGCGGCCTGTTCCGAAAGGGATAACCACTGCCGAGAGGCAGTGTTGAGCGCACAGAAGTCAGCAGAGGCCATAGTAGCCAAGTGGAACAAGTTACCGCGGGGTGAAGGGCCGAATCAACAGGAGTCTTGAGTACGACCCGGAAAGGAGGAATGAGCAGATGGGTGCAGAAAACAAAGAAGAAAGCTGCTTACAAAGAGATAGTGCGGAACACAAAGGGTATGTAAGAGCGCACCGCTCATTCAACCGGATATGGAAGGAAAGGGACAGTGCAGAGCCTGACCTCTTGGAGAAGATACTGGATAAGGATAACCTAAACAGAGCATTCAAGAGAGTGAAGGCAAACAAGGGAGCGCCGGGAGTAGATGGAATGACCATCGACGAGACGCTTACCTATCTGAGGGAGCATAACCACGAAATTGTAGACAGGATAAAGGCGGGACACTATACGCCGAAGCCAGTCAGACGAGTGGAGATCCCGAAGCCTGACGGAGGAGTGAGGAAACTCGGTATTCCTACCGTCATAGACCGTACCATACAGCAAGCCATGGCACAGCAGATGATGCCGGTCTACGAGCCGCTATTCTCGGAAAACAGCTTCGGCTACCGGCCGGGGAAAAGTGCGAAGGATGCCATAAGGAAGGTGAAGGAGTATGCAGAACAGGGATATACCCACGCAGTAAGTCTGGATCTGTCAAAGTACTTCGACACACTGAACCACACAATCC
>CANRLX010000011.1 GCA_947631615.1 uncultured Acetatifactor sp. | reverse complement strand
TAAAGATTTTTCCGAAGTTGTTTACCGCAGTACAGATAAAAGCAGCCTGCTGTGGATAAAACTGCGGAAACTCAAGGGAAGCGTCCCTTGTCAAACAGGGCCTCTGTTGGTATAATAAATCAGTAGGAAGGAGAGAAAACAGATGATAAAAACGAGGTTTCAGAAATCAGCTTTCGGGGTCTGCCTGTCTGCGGCCCTCCTGCTTTTGAGCGGCTGCGGCCGAAGCGACGCAAAGAGTATGCGTCTGGATCCGGACAACCCCACGCAGATCACGATATGGCACTATTATAACGGCTCCCAGCAGGCTGCCTTCGATCAGCTTGTGGAGGAATTTAACCGCACGGAGGGCAAAGACCTGGGCATCTATGTGACGGCCAACAGCCAGGGCAACGTAAGCGACCTGGAGAGCAGTGTCCTCGCGGCATTCAACAAGGAGGTCGGCAGCAGCGAGCCGCCCGATATTTTTTCTTCCTATGCGGACACCGCCTATTCCATCGATAAGCTCGATATGCTCGTGGACCTGGACGTTTATATGACGCAGGAGGAGCTGGACACCTATGTGGATTCCTTTGTGGAGGAGGGGCGTATCGGCACGAACGGGGAGCTTCGCATTTTTCCCACCGCCAAATCCAGCGAGATCTTTATGATGAGCAAGACGGACTGGGAACCCTTCGCGGAGGCGTCCGGCGCTTCCCTGGAGGATCTGTCTACCATGGAAGGCGTGGCAAAGGTCGCCCAGGCCTATTACGAGTGGACGGACGCCCAGACGCCGGATATTCCCAATGACGGCCGGGCTTTCTACGGCAGAGACGCTCTGGCCAACCTGTTTTTGGTAGGCTCCATGCAGCTTGGCACGGAGCTGTTTCGAGTGGAGGACGGCGAGGTGACGCTCCAGGTGGACAAAGACGTGATGCGCAGGATCTGGGATACCTACTACATCCCCTATGTGAAGGGGTATTTCTCCTCCTACGGCCGGTTCCGCTCGGACGACGTCAAGATCGGTGAGATCATAGCCTATACGGGCTCCACCTCCTCCGCCAACTATTTCCCCAATGAGATCGAGACGGCGGACGGCACAAAGAACATTGAATCCATCATTCTGCCCGCCCCTGTCTTTGAGGGCGGCACCCCCTATGCGGTCCAGCAGGGAGCCGGAATGGTCGTGACCAAGAGCACGCCGGAAAGAGAATACGCGGCAGTCACCTTCTTAAAATGGTTTACCAACGAGGAAAACAACCTGCTCTTTAGCTGCACCTCCGGCTATATGCCCGTGAAGAAAGCGGCGCTCTCCACGGAAATGCTGGACAAGACCATCGCGGACAATGATCTGCAGATCGCCGACAAGACTTACGAGACGCTGGTCTCCTGTTTTGACACGGCACAGACCGCCACACTCTACACCAACAAGGCCTTTGACCACGGCGCTGACGCGCGCAACGTGCTGGAATACAACCTGGCGGAAAAAGCCTCCGCAGACCGCGAGACCGTTCGCAGCCGGCTCGCACAGGGACTCTCCCTGGACGAAGCGTGCAAGGACCTGATCAGCGATTCCGCGTTTGAGGAGTGGTATGCTTCCTTTACGGAGGCACTCAACAAAGCGGTCACACCATAGACAGACCACATAGCCACACCAGAGAAATGAACCATAAAGCAAAAGGAGATCCTGCACTTTGACCGCAAAGCCAACACACACCAAAAAACCGAGACGCATATTCTTACTCTTTTTAGTTCCCCTGCTCTGCCTGATCATCATGCAGGCGGCGCTGTCCTTCGGAACGGTATATTTGAGCGGAGCCTTTTCCACGATCCGCAATTACACCCTGGACCGGCTCCGGCAGGTCACGGAAACCCGAAGCATCATCCTGGAAAACGATATGACCCAGCGGTGGACTGCTATGGAGGAGGAATACGACATCGCGGAACAGGTGTTGGAGGAGCATCTCGCCGAAAACAACATGTCCCTGGACGATTTCCTGCGGGATTCCGATGCACAGGAGGACTACATTATCGATCTGTTCCCCACATGGGGCTATATGCTGCGCAAAAATTCCACCACCGGAGCCTTCCTCATCCTGGGTCAGCCGGGCGAGGTGCAAAACGGCGGCGCCCGAAACGCGCTGTATATACGCGACAGCGACCCGGACACCAATCCGGCGGATTACTCCGATCTGCTCCTGACGGTCGGTCCCTCGCGGATCACCAAAGAGTATCGGGTCCCCTTTGACATTTACTGGAAAACCAATCTCTCTCTGCGTCCCTTCGGGGAATCCGCGGCGGATGACTTTTTCTATCAGCCCTATCTGACGGCCGTTCAGGATCCCGGTGCAAGGGTGGAGGACTGTTGCTATTGGAGCACGCCGTTTTGTCTGGAGGGAAGGGAGGAGACCGACCCCTACCGGATGATCACCTACTCGATCCCTTTAAAGACCAAGGACGGAACGGTGTATGGCGTCATGGGCGTTGAGATCTCCCTGTCCCGACTGGCGGAATGTCTCCCCTACCGCGAGGTCAACTCCAACCACGACGGCGGCTATCTGCTGCTTGAAAAAGAGACGGAGAACACCTATCGGGTGGTCTGTTCCACCGGCTTATACTCCGGCGATTCCGTCGACGGGAAGGAGGAGATCGCCCTGACGGAGACGACCTCTCCCAATCTGTACGGGCTCGACGCCGACTACGGACAGGAGCCCGTCTATCTGACGTTGAAACCGTTAACGCTTTACAATACCAACACCCCCTTTTATGACCGAGGCTGGTATCTGGCGGGGATGGAAACTCACAATGCCCTGTTCGGCAGCAGCTCCAGGCTGTCCGGCACCTTTACCGTTGCCACGCTCTTTGCCCTGACCGTGGCCGTCTTTTTGTCCTATCTGCTGGTGCGGCACATCACCAACCCGATCCGGCAGCTCTCCGAGTGCATCCGGACCAGTCCGGAAAACGAATTGAAATCCTTCGGCAAGGGCACCATTGCCGAGATCGACGAGCTCTACGACACGATCTTTCATTTAACCGAACGTCAGAAAAAAACGGAATGGGACCTGCAGGAGGAGCGAGAGCGCTATCGCCTGGCGCTTCAGAACAACTCCGATATTCTGGTGACCTATGATCCGGAGAAGGATCTGGCGGCCTTCTACAATCTGGACAACAGCAAGACGGAAACACGCATCGAAAACCTCATGCAGAGACTGGAGCGGGAGAATTATATTCACCCCGCCGACAAGCGCGTCGTCCTGGCGCGGATCCAGAATATCCAGACGGAGCTCTCCGTCTCTTTCCGCACCAACTGGATGACGGAGGATCACGAATATCAGTGGTTTGAGCTGACCGGACGGATTCTGCCGGATGCGGATGGAAACCGCAAAACCTTCATTGGCTCCATGCACAACATTCACGACCGCAAGATCCAGGAGCTGGCGGAGAGCGAGTCCCTGTATCTGGACCCCATCACGGGACTGTATCGCCTCACCTCGGGGGAGGACATTGTGCGCAGCCAGATCCGCAGCGGACACAACGGCTGCCTGCTACTTGCGGATGTGTGTAATTTCCTGCAGATCAACGAGGAATACGGCATGGCGGTGGGCGACAGCATTTTGGAGGAGCTGGGCCATATGTTCCTCGACTGGAAGCAGAAAAACGATGTCACCCAGAGCGTTCTGATCCGTTTGGGCGGCGACGAATTTATGCTGTGGCTGGAGGACTTCTCTCCGGAAAAAGCATCCGCTGCCGCAAAGACCTTCTGCGACACGGCAAAACGTTTCTACAGCGACGGCGACCTGAATCTGGAATTGGTCTTCGGAGGCGCCTACAGCGAAAATCCGGAGTATGATTCTCTCAAATCGGACGCGCGCCGTGCGCTTGCCTGCGCCGCCTCACAAAACAGACAATGCCTGTTTTATCACGAAGTGCCCGCGGACAGCCGGCTGGCTCCCAGACCGATCACTCCCATTGAGCACACCGAAGCCGACACCCAGGGGATCATTCCGATCACCTTCAGCTTTTTTGACAAGAGCAATCAGATCGAAAACATCCTGGCGATCCTGCTCCCGAAGCTGGGAAGGTATTTTGAGGCGGAGGATATCCTGCTCCTTGCGGCAAACCGCGAATTTGCCACGGTAAAGCCCACCCATCAATGGCACCTAAGTCCGGACGCCGTCCCCGACCGCGAGCTGATCCACTTTACGGCACAGGATTACAGCGATCTGGACCAGGCCCTTTGGGAGGAAAAGCCCCCCTGCCTTCCCACCACGCGGCTCAACGACGATATGCGCTATTTCCTGCGCATCGCGCCGAAAAAGGACGGATATGTCTTCCCGCTCTATGACAACAATAACTACACCGGAGCCCTTGTGTTCCTGCGGGAGGAAAACGCCTCCGGCTGGACGGAGGAGCAGGCCAAAGAGATCCTGGAGGTCGTCAAGATCATCGAGGCCAACATCAACCGGCAGCGGTACGATTCTGCCAACCGGGCCAAGAGCGATTTCCTGTCCCGCATGAGCCACGAGATCCGCACCCCCATGAACGCCATTATCGGCATGACCTATATCGCCCTGACCCACACCGGCGATGCCGAAAAAATTGCCGAGGATCTCGGCAAAATCAGTCAGTCGTCACAATATCTGCTGGGGTTGATCAACGATATCCTGGATATGTCCAGGATCGAGAGCGGCAAGCTGACGCTGGAGCGCGCAAGCTTTGACTTAAACGACATGATACGAAATATCACCACCCTGATCCGGCCGCAGGCACAGGCCAAAGACATCGCCTTCGAGACCGATATCTCCCTGTCCTGCCCCTATGTGGTGGGCGATTCCCTGCACTTAAACCAGGTACTGATCAATCTGTTGGGAAACGCCATCAAATTTACCCCGTCAAAGGGCAATGTCCGGCTGACGATACATCAGGAGTCCGACGGAAAGCTCTATTTTTCCGTGCGCGACACCGGTATCGGCGTAAGCCCCGAGAATCAGTCGCGCATCTTTGAATCCTTTGAGCAGGCAGAGGGAAGCACCACCAGAAAATACGGCGGGACCGGCCTCGGCCTCGCGATCAGCAGCCGGCTGGTACAGATGATGGGCGGCCGGCTCAGCCTGACCAGCGAGCTGGAAAAGGGTAGCGATTTCTACTTTACCGTTACCCTTCCCATGGATACCCGACAGCTGCAGAGCCTCCAACAGACGACTACGGGCGCCCGCCCCATCACCTCCGCAGAGGGACTGCACATCCTGCTGGTGGAGGATAATGAGCTCAATATTGAGATCGCGCAGACGATCCTGGAAGAAAAGGGAGCTATCGTGGATCTCGCCCACAACGGACAGGAGGCGGTGGATATCTTCCTGGCAAGCGAGCCCGGCCTCTACGACCTGATCCTGATGGACATACAGATGCCTGTCATGGATGGTCTGGAAGCGACCCGCATCATTCGGTGTTCCGATCACCCGAGGGCCGCCACCATCCCTATCATTGCGATGTCGGCCAATGCGTTTGACGAAGACATGAAGAAATCGGTGGAAAGCGGAATGAACGGCCACCTGTCCAAGCCCATTGACTTTAATAAATTTTTCACCACCATATCAGGATTTATGACGCAAAAATAGGCACAGCCGCTTTGGTCTGGGACTTAAGGCTCCGCACATACCATGATCTTCTGATAATCCTCTCTCTTGTCCCGCATAATGAGCAGCCCTTCCTCCAGCTGCTCCGGCCTGAACCGATGCGATATCAGCCTCTGCGGCTTAATCCGCCCCTGTGCCAGCAGGCGCAGGGCATATTCCCAGTCCGTGCTCTCCCGCTCTTTCGCATTTTCGGATGCAAAAAAGGACGAATTCCACGTGCCCGCCAGCAAAAGCTGATTTCTTAAAATTTTCCAGTACGTCTGCTTGTCCAGCGTCATGTCCGTGTCAGGATTCCCCACAAGGCATACCTTCCCGCCTGCAGCCGCCAGATCCGCCGCCCAGGAAACCGTCTGATTCCTGCCGACACATTCCAAAAATACATCCGCGCCCTTTCCTGTCGTGTGCCGCCTGACCCACTCCGGCACATCGTTTTGTCTGCTGTCGCAGAAATTTTCCTCCGGTATTCCTATCTCCAGAGCTTTCTTTTTCTGGTATTCCTTATTTCCTATGAGCAGAAGATCCCGAATGCCGCGCTCCGTCAACAGCATCACGAGCAGCATACCGATCGTCCCCAATCCGCACACGGCTACGGTATCTTCCTGCAGGATCTCCACCCTCCGCATAGCGTGTACCGCTACCGACAATGGCTCCAGCATCGCGGCCTGCTCGTAGGTCACCGAAGGCGGCAATTCCACCAGATTATTCTGCGGTACGGCCACATACTCCGCAAAACCGCCGTCACGCCTCGAGCCGAGGTAGCTGTACTGTCTGCACATTTCATGCTGCCCTTTCCGGCAGGCCGCGCAGGAATGGCAAGGAATCAGCGGGTATACTCCCACCCGTTTATGCAGCCATTTGGGATCCGCCCACTTTCCCACCGCAACCACCTCTCCGGCAAATTCATGTCCCGGAACCAGGGGCATTTTGTGCGCACCGTCCCGATAAATACGCGGAATATCCGAGCCGCAGATCCCTGCCGCCTGCACCCGGACAAGCACCTCCGCTTCTCCCGGCACAGGATCAGGGACATCTCTGTATGTGATCGTTCCGATATCCTGCAAAACCCAGGCTTTCATATGTCCTCCCTTTTTCGCCGCTGTCCCTGCCGTTCCGTGCAGGACCGCCGCCATCCGCGGCAGCCTCCTTTGTCAGTGCGACCCGTCACGGCACACCGCGCTTCGGAACCGCTCCAGATCCTGCGGCGTTGTAATCTTAAAGTTATTTTCCTCCCCCGCGATCATCGCTATATCCATACCTGCCAGTACCGCGGGCTCCGTGGAGCCGTTTACGGCGGCCAGACGCTCCGGCGTCAATGCCAGGTTCGCGCGGTAATACTTTCGGAGACGAAACAGCTCCGGCGCCTGCCCCGCAAAAAGCAAACTTCGGTCCAGCAGCTCCGACACCGTCTCCCGATCCCGGCTCAAATATATGGTATCCTTCATCGGCAGCACGGGCATCACCCCGTCATGTCCGCCAAGCGCGGCGAAGCAGTCCGCCACCTGCTTCCCGGACAGCAAGGGGCGGGCGGCATCATGGATAAAGACGGTATCGTCGTCAGAAATACCCGTGTCCTCCATCCACTCCCCGCTAACCGAGCCGCCGCTAAGCCCTTCCGAAATGCCGGATCCCGACATTTCGGGCACAGTACGGCGCAGAAGCTCCCGCATCCCGTTTAGGATGGAGCCCTGCCGGTTAAAGCCCGGTGAAGCAAAGCCCGTTATCTTATCGGCCGGCACGCCGTTTGCTGCCGCATCTGACAGGATGGCCTCTCTCCATGCCTCCTCCGCCACGATCAGAATCTGATCCAGGAATGGAGATTTTGCAAGCGTTACGAGGGCATAGGTGATTAACATCCTGCCTCCAATACGAATATACTGTTTGGGCACCTCTGAATACAGGCGGCTTCCGATGCCGCCTGATAATAAGATTGCTGCGTTCATATCCTTCCCCCGCGATCCGCTTTTCCCAGGCCCATAGCATCCGCCGATGCTTCCTGCAAAACGTGCCGGTCAGAATTTCAGTTCCCGAATATTGGCAAGAGTTTCCCCATAGGGCCTATTCTTGCCAAACAAAAGTGTCGTCCCCAGCACAAATCCCTTTACCCCTTTGGGCGCATACTCCAGGATGCGCTCCGCGCTACAGGCGCCGTCCCAGTAGATCTCAAAATCCATATCCTCTTTGATGGCAAGCAGTTTGGTGATCTTCTTGCCCACATAGGGCAGATACATCTGTCCTGCGTTTCCCGGATTGACCGACATGACCAAAACCTTCTTTACAATGCGCAGCATCTCCATGACGGTCTCCACCGATGTGCCCGGATTGATCGCGATCCCCGGTATCATACCCGCATTGATGATTTTCTGCAGGGTCGTGGACGGGTGATATTCCGCCTCCGGATGGATATATATGGTATCGCCCTTGCGAAGGTTCTCCAAAAACAGCGCGATCGTGTTGTTGGGATGTTCGATCATAAGGTGGACATCCAGCGGTTTTGTCGTGGCCTTCGCTATGTATCGCATGTCGTTTAGGGACATGGCATAGTTTGGCACATAGCGGCCATCCATAATGTCGATGTGGAAGGAGTCGATGCCGCCTTCCTCTAAGTTTTTTACTTCTGTCTCCAGATGGGCGTAATTGGCACACATCATGGAGGCGGTGAGTTCAAAGTTCATTGTTGTGATTCACTCCTTGCCTTGCTCTCATTATTCTAAAAGCAAAAACTCTGTATCTTTGTTTTTGATAACTGTTCGTCACAGAAATAATTACGTCCAAAGCCTGCATCCGCTATGGGTGATATTAAGCCTGTCGCTGTTTGCCATAAAATAAAGCGTCTCAAGTGTTTCTCCCATGTACCCGATATATCGGTCTTTTCGTTCCTTCCCTCTGGGTATACTTAATTCTTCCGTTCGCTCCAGAATGGGAAAAAGCCACGAACAATAATCCTTCAATATACTTTTTTTTGCTAAAATCACATTGTAATTATACAAATATTGCTGCCGGAGAATCTGCTCAAACATTGACTCGTACTGTGGCTGCAGCTCACTGACAGCCTGTCGCAGCGCTTTCCAATCCTCATCCTTAATATATCTTTCATGATGTGCATGAATATTAGGTTCGTACAACAAAGGATATGGCAATACTACATCCACATCATTATCTATAAGTTTTAATAAATCATCCTGCCTAAAATCAAATCCTCTTCTATACTGACAAAGACCATAATATTGTCTGTTTTCCCCATCCGCTGTTCCGCTGACCGCAAGTTTATTTTTCCATATCCAATAGAGCACTGTCAGTTCGCAATAATTGCCGTTTTTCTCAGAAATATGTAATCCCACGTTATCTCTAAGATCTGCCACACGCACATCCGCGCAGTCCGTTCCTGCCTGAATCGGCAAAACATATTCCGGTGTAGGAATACTATGCTTTAAGGGCCTATCCACATGAGACTTTGCCATATACAATCTGATAAATGGTTCGTGACAGCCTACCGGAAGAGCCTTTAAGGGTAAAAATTTTCCTACCTTCGCATGAAACAACATCATCAATTCCTCCCACCGTGAAAAAGTGAGACGTCGATGATTCTGAAAACCAAAATTTTCAAGAATTTCTTCTATTTCAGGCTGCACCTGTTCGGGCGTGGCAATGAGAATCTCTGTGTCCTGCTTATCCGCTAATGAATTGTCTTTTGCAAAATTTGTAATCTCCATTACCGGAAGCCCATCGAGCACAAAGGGATTTCCTGCCAAATGCGTCACGAGAAAACAGGATATTTCCCGTTTGGGATATAAAGTTTTTATTGCTTCATAAACGCTAAGGGCGTAGCCCTGGGCACCATATATTGCTAATCTCATAACATCTCCCAGCTTCGTCTTATATTGCATACATAACCGTCTCAAGAGGGCCTGCAGAATAGTGCCGGAAATATAGCTTATAATCTGATCTTAAATCCAAAACCAGGGCCGGAATTTTCCAGATATCTTCCGGTCTATGGTATACACAAATTGCAAGTTTAGGTTTATACTTGGCTATCGTTCGTTTTGCCCCCTGAAGCGCTTCAAATTCTGCGCCTTCTACATCCATCTTGATAAAAGATACCTTTTGTCCAGACACTGTCTCATCCAATGTTGCAACCTGAATCTTCACCGAATTGTCAGCCACGCTCTGAATGATATGGGAATTTGCCGACCCGTTCGCGGCAAAGAAAAGTTCTTTTTCCTCATTCCACAGCCCTTTTTTGATAATTTCATAATTTCCAATATTTCTTGATTGAAAATTGCTCTGTATTCTTACTATATTTTTCCCGTCAGGCTCAAAACAATAAATCTTTCGGTAATGTCCGCCGCATTGTTCGATAAATCTCACCGATGACATACCATCACAGGATCCCCCATCTATAAAAATCTCACCCTCATCATAGGTCAAATATGGAAGATCAAAATACTGTCTGCCCTCTGTCGCATCATACCACGCCGTCGCATCTATGATATTCCTTTCTTCAACTCCTGCATCTATTAATTGCTTACGCATTTCATAAAAATATGCTTTAGATGGCAACGCGATCATTTCCCCCGAGTATCTTTTCAAAAAATCGATGGTCTTCAACACGGGCATCCATACAATGATCCATTCCAGGTGCATTATCAATAAATCCAGACCAAGCCTTTGCCCCTCCCGTTTTTTTACACAGTACTTTCCCATAGGTTCCCATACTGAATATATATGGTTTATTCTTTAGATTTTGAATCTCTTTTTTAAGATCATTCCATTTCTTATTGCTCTCGGCGTTCTTCTCAAACTCCTGTGTCATCCATTTTATCCGTGCTTCATCTGATGTCATACTATATAACAGGCGAGAGCAAAAAATATCTTTTGATGTTTTATCTGCAATCGCATTGTAGATTTTTTGAATCCGATTTATCTCTGCCATTTTTGTTTCTCTCCATATCTGCTAATAACCAGATTTTGTCAGCAAATTTACCCGCCTATATCTCAAAGGAACATTTTTCAGGAAGGATGTCCTGCAATGCGCTGTTGATTTCTTTCTTTATAACAACAAACTCCTGCGGAGAACAGTCTTCCGACAGACAGATCATTTGAGATATTCTGTTCCTAATCGCTCCCGCGACCTCTATGTAATTGTCCGCCGTCACCAAGTACGGATTTCCAACTGATTTACGGGGTATAAAGTCACCGGTACATAACTGCCAATACCGTACAATGCACCAACTCATATCCGATGAATGTCGAAACTGATTGCGTGAAACCTGATCCAGCTCATCATATTCTATATCCCATAAAAACTGCATGGTAGTTTTCTTTAGTGGAACCGGCATATGATAATCATGAAAACCCGCAAAATTGTTCCAATAATGAAGCCCTTTATTTCTTTCCAACAATTCGCCATAGCCTTCAAAATACCATTTGGCCCAATTCTGCTCTTGTACTTTTCGTTTGTTAAAATGACGATTGATGAACAGAACATTATTTGCTTTTATATAGCTTGCATATTGAGATAAATCTCCAATATCTACTGGCATGATAGGACTTTCCACCGCTTCATCACAAGGCAATCCACCCTGAAAATAGTACTCTTTGGGAATTGGCTTTAAAGGATAACAGTCATCGTTAAACAGAATAAATTTGTCACTCAGTTCTGCTATTCTATGGTAATTAAGTTCGATTACATTTGAATTGAATGTCGGCAGATATTCCTGTGGTATATAATCTGAATGTTTTACAATTCTAAGCCTGGAATTATTTACATTGATAAATTTCGGTAAATGCCCACATGTAACGAGAAACACCTTATCCACCCATGGCATGAATTTTTCTATTCCGCGGAAAATATACTGCAAATTATCCCAGCTTTCAAATCGAACATGAGAATTTGCCTTTGCATTGATTGAATATTTACTTTGTACCTGTTCTCTTGCCCTCTGCCAGACCGGATCATTGCCATCCACCCAAGGGATAATAATGTCAATTCCCGAACTCATTTAGTTTCTCCAAAGATCTTCAATTATTTGACTCAGTTTTAATACTTTGTTTTTTGTCTTATTTCTTATAAATCTCTCAATCTCATCCTCATCGTACGCAGTCACTATGATAGCATCTACATCTGGCCACTGTGCCGATTCCGGTCGATATATTGGAAAACTCTCCCCATACCTTCCAACATATCTGTCTATGCCATAACAAAGCCTTACCGTTGAACCATGTAGTTGTTCATACAACTGCTTTCCCAAGATTCCCAATCCATAGATAGCCACAGACCATACCTGCATTTTATTTAAATACTCACAAATTTCAAACTGTTTTCTTCTCTCCAGATAGAGCCATTTGTCGTAGTATTCAACAAATGTCTTGTATTTTTGAACATCGTACAACAAATGTTTCTTTTCATCATCCAGCTTCCCTGAATCGACACATTCCTGTTGCAGCACAATATCATCTAATCCAGCCACCCGTTCTTTAGCCGTACTCAAAGCCTCCAAATACTGATATCCGTACAATTCATCCGGTTCAAGATACATTCCCTCTCCCCACTCATTCCATGCGTTTATCAGCAGAATCTCATTATTGTTCTGTATGCTTTTTATCAATAGTTTTTCAAGATTCTTTTCAAAAATCTCTGGAGTGTTGTTAACCAGACATTCGCCGCTTTTTCCTCTTCTCGGCGTATCATCATATCCTGATATCCCTGTAAAATAAGTTTTTGCCCCTTCGTATACATTGTCCTGAAGAACCGCATTCCATGTTTCCTGATAATCAAAACAACGGACTCCTTCCTTGCAAAACGCCAGCCCTTGTCCATTCATCCTATTGATAGCCGTGCGAGGCTCATAAATCAGCGAGGCGTCAAGCCCAAGAGGTAAAGCATTGGTGTTAACGCCTATCAGATACAATCCCTTAAGTCCAGCATCCAACGCGGTTTTTCTCCAGATACTGATCATATCCTTCAAACATTTAATATCATTCGGTTGGTAAAAAATAAACACTGGCTTCCCATCGATACGTATGTATCTGTCATCTCTAAAGAAAGGCAGAAGATATTCAAAGTGCTTTAACCATTCCTGCTTTCCTCCATAATCTTGGGCAACTAAAACTCCTTCGTCCTCATCCGCACATGTCGTCTCAAACTTTTCACTCCAGATATTACCGCTGATCTTAGACCATGACCTGATCCACGACTCACTGGCCCAGTTAAAGCAGAACGGTATGTCAATATCTTTATTTTCCAACAATATCTCTGCTGGCTTTTCAAGTTCCTTTTTACCGTTTTTAAAATAGTAGTGATAAAAGCAAAAACCGTCCACAGCATATTTTTTTAATAATTTTTCCTGCCATTTCAAGACTTCCATTTTACTTAAATCATAATAATTTTCATCCTTGGGTTTCCAAGGAGCAAGATGCCCTTCAAAACATGGTTCTGCCTTTTTTACCGTTTCCCAATCTGTAAACCCCTTCCCCCACCATCTGCTATTATCTTCCGTTTCGTGAAATTGAGGGAGATAAACTGCCAGCACCTTAGGAAATAATCTTTTATCCATTTTTTCTTACCACCGCATACACGATCAATGGATAGCATATGTCCTTTCTCTCAAAGTCCTCTCTGCACAAATCCTCTATACATAATCCGTTAATGTGGGCCGTAACGGTCTTTACATTCCCATAAGCACCGGTATCCACTACTTTCATATCTGCTTCATCCGCAAACATTTTCTGAAAGACCGCCTCATTGATTGCCCAATATGCACCGTAATTCTCCATACATCTTTTAGAATTTTGAGATAAACCGGAACAGGTAATCAAAGCGGTTCCACCTGGTTTCAGCAATCTGCATATATTCTTTGCCGCCGCTTTCAAGTCAAATATATACATCAGCGTCTGGGTGCATATAAAACAGTCTGCAATTCTCTCCCTGACACCGCGTCCCGATTCCAAATCTATATTAAAGTCAATGTCAGGTTCCTTTGAATCATAATCCATTACTATAGAACGTGCCACATTCTCTCCGCCATATCTTTTTGTATATGTATTATCTTCAATTTCAAGCACATCACCTCTGATATATGAGCGGTTATCATTCAAAAATTCCTCTATATAAAATCTGTCTACCGGGGTGCCCCTTTCCGTTGCAAACTGTCCGCTTATCGGTTCACTGTCCATCTGTGCAATCGACGATATTATTGCAAATTTCTTCCTATATAGTTCTCTTAAAACCTTATTCCACTCATCACATGTCTTAACGAAATAAATGTCACCTTCTTTGCAGGAAACCGTTATTTTCTCCCGATCAAATCCAATAGACGACACCAATATATCGACCACAGAATCACTTTGAAAATATGGTTTTATGAAATATGGATAGACCAGTCTCTGCGGGTCAACCCCCATATTAACCAGCTGCTCCCACATGGAGACAAAGTGCATAGATGCCAAAAATATCTGTTCTTCTCCATCTCTGTTTAAATCGTTTGGATTGAGAATCCTGATCCCTGTATTCTTGTATTCTTCTGCATGACCTCTCTTAATTTTATTGTCAATGATACATATCACATTATATTTTTGAAATAAATCCTTTTTATGCTCTAAGTACTTCCCTGTTCCAAATATGATTATATCCTTCATCTTTCTACACCCTCACTTACAACAGATCCAGAAGCGAACAGATATGCTGATATCCCATTTTGCTAAGCTCTCTTTTTATCTCTTCGTAATAATAAACTGCCGTGACAATAATAATATCTGCTCCAGGAAGACCTGCCTGGGGCTTGCATATTTTAATATCGTCCGTTGAGGCCATCGTCTTTTGATCAAATACATACAACAATTCAAATCCGGCCGTTTCTAATTGTTTTCTTAATATTTTTCCTAACTCAGCATATCCATAGATCACATATGTATTTACATTTTTTTTCGCCAGTTTATCTACAATACAATTTCCTCCGTCTAACATCCACCTGGTCATAACATGATAAAAAAGCTTAAATTTCTGCACTTCATTCTCTAATTCTATTATTTTACGATCTAGGAAATCTTTTGCCTGTGTCTTGGTATATACCTCCAGATAACGGCCGGACATTCTGTTCTGCAACGCCCGGTATTGCGCGGCAACCCGCGCATATTGATCATACGGAAGTACTCCCAGCTGTGACTTGTGTTTCTGAATCAAGGCACATTTTATGTCCACGCACTCTGTAATATCAAAGTAATGCGTCGGTTGTTCCATCGGATTATGCACTTCATACAAATAGATTTCCGTCTCATCAGCCTGTGAATATTTCAAAGCCTGAACCAGGCTAACATATGCAGCAGTATGGTCGGCATGATGATCCTCTGTGCCCGTAACAAATATCTTTGAATATTGGGACAAATCATACTGTTCCAGGCAATCAGTGTGGTGTATCAGCGTTTCATCTGCAATGCCTTCCATCCGGTATCTTTTTATTCCCAACACTTCCATCTCATCAATAAATTCCTTTTTTCTAATTCGCCTACATTCATCTGCCGAAAGATTTCCCTGTCCCTGCGCTCCATCCGTCAACACAATCACATCACACTGCGCGGAATATGTGCAAAGCACTCCCCCCGGACCTATACATTCATCATCCGGATGTGGGGCAATAATCAGGATTTTGTCTTTAGGATCAATATGTATGGGAATTATCTTTACCACTCCTTTAACAATTAATAAAATATTGTATTTTGCATCATTACCGGTTTTTCATAATTATGAGTGTATTGTTCAATTCTATTATCACCTGAAACATAACAACTAAAATTTTCTTCCATGCTCTTAAATTGCCCAATCTCGCCTTCTTCAAAACCTAGCAATTCAAAAAATTTTCTTTCATTAAATGAATTTTTTAAATATGCCTTACAATTATCATAAAATACCTTACATAGTCTCCATGTAACAAACCGATATGGTATTGGAAAATCAAAAACCCATTCTGAGTCAAATACTACCCAATCTGCCTCTGATACTAATTTAATATTTGAAGTTATCAAATCAATATTGGTCATTTCTAAACTCAGAAATTTTCCCAATTTGTATTCTCCAAATATTTCCTCAAATTTTTTATCTGCAACACCATATTTTAAATTTTCTTTATCAAAAGAATTAATATGTTCAATAATCTGTCTCAAAACTACCAATAATTTATCCGGCTTATTTTTATATTTGAATAAGATTTCCTCCAGACTCATTCCATCAATAAACTCAGAAACATACTCGTTCTTATCTATTTTTCCAGTCGCACACTTCAAATTTCTGTATGGTTGAATCCATTTATTTTCAGTAATCTGCATTTTTTTAATATGTTCCAAAGCATCCGTGGATAATGCTCTTTTTTTTACTATCTGCCTGTTTTCATCTTTTTTTTCAATAACTGTTACTGTCTGAAATTCTTTTCTCCTCTCTCTGTTATATTTTGCAAATACTTCCCTATTATGATCATTTCCGCAGATAATAAGAAAAGAATTTGCGAAATAACGAAACATCTTATCGTTGCAAACCTGATCATTAACAATCGCATCATTAAAATTATAAACATGTGCATAAGAATAATCTTTCTTAAATGTTCGCAGTTCCCCGATATTCGGCATATATTCATCGGAATATATCACACTAGGCAATTTATAATCCGGCATAGGATAATAAAACTTATATTCTTCTATATGAGCTTGGGAAAACATTTCCTCAATTTCATATTTTGAAAAAGTTCTTACCTTCCTATCATAATCATCAACATAATCATTAAGTCCGCTATATTGCTTTCCTGTGTGGTCTTCTAATGCACCGTTCCAATATTTCAAACCCATTTTATTTTCTATTGCTATGATAAGTCTTCCATTAGGGGTAAGATGCTTTTTCACAACGTTCAGCATTTCCAAAAAAGGCTCATCCGACTGTATATAATTTTCTGAATATTCCCATACCCCTATCAATGTTATGACATCATATTTCCCCAGATCCGCTTCTATATCTTGAAAATTTCCCACCAAAATTTCAATATTATCTCTCTGCCTATGTCTGTACGCATTAATCAAAGAACGTTTTGAAGATAATTCGACACAAGTAACAAACTTTGACTTTTCACTCAAAACTCCTGTCATTGCACCGCAACCAGAACCAATTTCCAGAATACTTTCATCCTTATTGATAGGATACCATTCAATCAGATTTTCTCTTATTGACGACAAATGATACAGCACTGCATAATCTACGCTGGAATACAGCAATTCTTTTTCCCTATTATTTATACAGGCATCAAGGATTACATCCTCAATATTCCCATCCGAATATATGTCATTACCCTTATAATGCGCATAATTTAATTTAACCTGTCCAATTTTTTTATTCACCATATACCCTTATTCTCCCATAAGCCCTAAATTATTCAATTCTAGCAATAATCTGTTTTTTATAATCGTCATCATAAATATCTTCTACCCTCGCTGCTGGAAGGTCTGCAACATATTTTACTGCATTAGGAATCCGCCCATTACTTTTGGCCATATACATTTCATAATCTGTATCCATCTGACCAATATCTATAACCTGATATCCCTCCAAAAACAAATCATATGCCATAACTTTTCCCGCTGGTCCTAAAGCAATTAATATCAAATCATCCTTCTTGATTTTTATTGCTTGTTCAAAAATTCTGTTATAAACCTTAAAGGCGTTACAGGTAGGCGCTAATATTCTTCTTATACTACGAGCATTATAAAGTAAATCATTCCTGACCCCCGTTCGTGTTTTATCTCCTTCAATTATCGTAACGCCTCTGTTCTGCCATATTCTTTTTACTAAAGTATACTCTCTCTCAGCTTTTGACTTATCTTTGTAAGGATAATAGCATTTAAACGTATACGCATCATAATATGTTCGTTTCATATCCAATACGGAGTTATGAAACTCTCTTATATTGGGTTTGGTCATATATTGCCTAATTCCATCTGCCACTTCCTCTGTGTATTTATCTAAATTTCCATAATTATCCGCAATCGCGATTAGAAGCTTTTTTTCTTCAGACTGTATAATTTTTTTTAATTTTTCCGCAAGTTCTTCATTATTATCTTGAAACACTGGATGGTTTTTTCCCATCATAATATCAAATTCACCATCACCAAACCTAATAATAGAACATCCATATTTTATAATTTTTGTTAAAACTTTTTCTCTATTTTCTATTTGAGGTTTAGGCAATAGATTGCAATATGCCTTTTCCTCTATCTCATAAGGAAGATTTTCTATTCTCTTTCCCAACGTCTGTTCCAATGATTCGACTTTTTGTTGTAAAAAAGCAATTTTCCAGTCCTTTGCTTTTATAAATAAATATTTATCCGAATTAACAAGAATTTTTTCATCAAAAAAACATATAATTTTTTCATCATGTACATAGTTTTTTAATTGATACAAAATAGGCTGATATCGAACGACTGAAATTATTATATAATCAAAATTTGAGATTTCCTGCCATCCTATAATTTTATATGCGCCAAAATACTTCCCCTGTTTACCAGGATCGTTATCTATGTATCCCATCAGCTCACACTTATCCGTGTCTAATATTTTTTCTACACATTCAGCCCATTTTCCAGTACCCCATATATATATCTTCATTGCTTTCTCCATGCCAAACTAACTTAAAATGATATCCGCCGCTGTGATAATATCCTCCGCTGCAATCCCTTTTTTTAACAGGTCTCTTATAATTTCATTACTGTAAAAAACACTACATACCACAATCTTATCTAATTTCTCTGCTTGATACCAATCTGCAAGCCTGTCTATGCCAATAACCGGGATTCCATGAATCCCATTTGGGTATTTATAATAATTCTTATCACATAATACAAGAACTTCGAGCTTTGTTTTTTGCATTTCCAAATCTTGGATAAGAATATCTCCCAGCTCCGTAACCGCATACAATGCCACTTTTTTTGCGCCAATTTTATAAAAAAATTCCATGACGCTCCATCCTTTTATCTTTTTTATCAAATATTCTTTAATAATTGGATATTGATATCCTGCTCTCTCCATATTTTCAATAATTCCGACCGGATATTCATTGATAGAAGGAAATACACTATTCTTATTATCATCCATCCATTCTTTCATATGTCTACCCCTCTATTTCCAGTGCTTTTTTTAAAAATTGAAATGATTTTTCTCTATTCCCCACTATTTTTTCCCTGATGGAAGAAAAATCTATTTTTTTATTTATTTCCTGAAAATCTATATACCTGTCTACTACACGATCCTTAATTCCCAAAGTATTTACAAGACAATCCAGACGACTTTTCCTCAGTTTTGAAATAAAAATATAAAACGGTCGTTGAAATTGAACTGCAAAAATGCTCCCATGAAATGAATTGGTCACGACAAACTCTGCATTTTTTATATACCACAAAAACCCTTCAATTCCTTCATACATCATGCAGCCTCCATCCTTGTAAAACATATAACGGGGAGCATTTATGATACTATGAACCACCGGAAGATCATATTTTCTCGATAACTTATTTACAAATTCAACATATCTTGTGCTCTCCCCAGGCATGTTATACCATAACAGCAAAATATATGGTTCTCTCATTCTAATATTCTTATCCGCCAAATTTTCATACACACTGCTATCCAAAAGCAACGTTGGGTCTAATACAGCTTCGCATTTCACATTACAAAGCACATTTAGATAGGGAATATAATTGTATTCGCGTAGAGAAATCGCTTGAAATTTAGGCAAATACTTACAAAATATCGTTTCATTAATCCTATCGGCTTCTGTCCCTATACTGGCGGCATAAGATATTCTCACTGCATCATCATCCAGATGGGGGAAGAAATATTCTTCGTTTTGTCCTCCAAACATATCGGTATTCCACACCTGATCACTTCCTACACAATAATAATCATACTCATTTCCACTGACCTCTGACAGCATAGGAGTACATATTCCACACTCTCTGGTCAAAAAGTTCTCCATTTTATTCCGCTTGCCTTCCAATAAATGCAAGGATTCCTCTCTCTCATCAAACGGAATACAGCGATATCCTTTCGGCACATAATTAATGATTTCCGCTTTACAATCGGGAAACTGATTTATCACTTTCCTTAACGCATATGCCTGCAAAACTGCACCATAATTATTTACAAAATGAAATGTCAAAATCCCTACCTTTTTCATAAAAGACATACCTCGTAATTCAGGAAAAATACTTTTTATCTGCATAGTTTAACCAATTATGAACAATGTCAAAAGATTGTATATTCATATCCAATAATTGATTTGCAATACTAAATGCTATTTTGATATCCTCCACCATAATAACAACAAAAATATCACGCATTGCAGACAGTTCCTGTGGTGAAATACAATGAATATCTGGTAAAATCTCTCTTCCCCATTTTGCTTGATTATTGTCACATACATACTGAACATGACAATACTTTTCAATCTTTGAGAGATTTTTCATAAAACAGTATCCAGTCCCCCATAATACTACCTGCTTAGCACTGTCTTGTTTCACAATTCGGTTCGGAGTCACTTCCCGCTTATTGTTAAGAGTAATTTGCTTTTTTTCTCCATTTAAACTTTTCATTATCTTTAATGCGCAACTTTCATCCTCACTGTCCGTAAAAATTTCTACTAACATAGAGCGATCCGTTGGTTCAGGATTTGTTAACTTTGGAAGAATCTCTAAGTATTCTTCCTTTGTAGAAGCACTCATATATTCCAGGCCAAGACTTTGTGCATAAGCTTTCACTAAAGTTTTTGATTTATTGCCATAATGTCCGGCAGCCGCTATATTTATATCTGTCAATTTGCCAAACTGAGAGGTTACATTGGAATAATTTTTAAATTCCGTTCCGCATCCATTATTGATTAGAATAAGTCTCACATTCTTTCCTAAATGCCGGTTGCCAAGCGCATTTAAATCATAAAAGAACGCCAGATCTCCAATTACACCATAGTATATTTTCTTTGGATCTGATAAAGATGCGCCTATCAAAGATGAGACACAGCCATCTATGCCAAAACCTCCCGTATTGGCATAGATGCGCACTTGCTTTTTTACCTCAAAAAAATTCCAGCTCCGCAAGGAATTTAATATTCCTAAATGTAAAACTGCATTTTCAGGAAGTTTTCCTGCAGTCTTACTTGCAATCCAAACATTGGAAAAAGGCATCTCTCCTATTTTGCCTGCCAACCTCTGATATTCTCGTTGCCAATTTTCAGCCAAGGCAACCTGTTCTTCCTCATCTTTCCACTCCATGCTCACAGATCGTTCAAAAAAATCCGTTTCTTCCATTTCAAACACATATTCAAGTTTACGAAAAGTGTCGCAAATTTTTCCATCGGGATTCACACGCCAAACATTTTTTGCAACTATGTCCATATATGCGCCTGATACATTTCCAATATGAATTATCAATTCAAATCTATGCAGCCACAGTTTATTTTCCTGTGATAATATCAAGCTGGCCAACACCCCATACTTTCCTGTGTAATTGCTGGTATGATCACATAAAACTACTGCATTGTATTTTTCACAAAATTTATCTACCGCCTGCGTCAATGTTTCCTTCCATTTACTATGTGCACCACAAAAAACACCCACCATCCCTGTCTGAGGAATAGCCGGAAACCTATTACTATTATTCACCACCCTGTGAATTACTCTTGCTGACGGAAGCACCTCGACCGAAAAATTATCATTGTCGGAACTTACCAGATTAATATGAACTGGTCCACTCCCTCTATGGTTTAATTCCAGCAAGGTCTCATTAATTTTGTTTTCACAGGCCCATTCCTCCTCCTCGTCATGTATATTGGGGATATTTACACTCACCTTGGCAACATCATTAAACGGATGCCTCCTGTCAATCATCTGCGGAATATTATGCCCAATACGTCCTTCCGGCTGAGCCGCTGTAATTGCCAAGATAGGCAGTTTTCTATAATAAGCTTCCGTCAATCCTGGAAGATAATTTCGTGAAGCTGTAGCTCCTGTACATGTCAGCGCCACTGCTTCTCCGCTTTCTTCCGCGAGCCCACATGCCATATAAGCCGCCGATCTTTCATCAACGGAAGAATATATTTCAAACCCTCCATCTTGTTGTACACTATATACAAAATTCATATTTGCCGTCCCAGGACTTGCAACAATCTTTTTGATCTTATGTTTTTTCATTAAATAGATCAATATTTGAATATTTCTTTTGTCTGAATAATACTTATTTTTTTCTGTCGCAATATTCTCAAACATTTCTACAGACTCCTTAATATATTCCCTAATCTTTAACTTTTGCGGACAAAACTTCTCACACTTACCGCAATTTATACACTCATTTGCTCTTCCACTATTAGTTACCAAATTTTTATACTGTACAGCATATCTTCCTCTAAAGGTAACATCATTTTTTCCATGGCTTCTACAAGAATTTAGTAATGAAAGTATGTCCGGAATCGGAATATTTTGGGGGCACTCTTTTGTGCAGTACCGACAGTTTGTACACTGTATTAATCTTGATTTCCGGATACAATTTACGATCTGTGCATAATCATAAAGATTTTTGTAGGCATCCTCTTTACATTTTTCAATCGTTTTCCTGTTTTCAATCACATGCTCGGGTTCTGTCATGCCGCTTAATATTACCTTTATGCCTGGTAATTGTGCCACAAAAGCTAAACTAGCTTCTGCAAGCGTTGCAGGCGTTAAGATACTCTCGTGAATACAAAGCTCCCGAGTCAGACTTCCCCCCTTAATCGGTTCCATAACCATAATATCTTTATTGTAGTTACGAGCGATTTCATAACATTTTTTGGAGCAAATCGCAGGACTTTCCCAATCCAAATAATTGATTTGCAGTTGGACAAAATCAACCTCCGGATGCTGTTCTAATATTCTCTCCAAAACATCCGGCTGATCGTGAAAAGAAAACCCAATTTTCTCTATTTTCCCTTCTTCTTTTTTTCTTTGTAAGAATTTAAAGCCTCCAGAGCGTTCATGTCTCTCATAAATATTCCTTGTGATAAAATGCAATAAATAAAAATCAAAATGCTCCACACCACATTCCACAAGTTCACTAGTAAACCACTTCTCATAATCTTCATATTCATTTATTCCATAATAAGGCATCTTATTTGCAATCTGATAAGATTCTCTCGGATATTTTTCAACAACCAATTTTCGCAATATGTTCTGTGACATTCCATTGATATATGCAGGATGTACATCAAAATAGCAAAATTTCCCCTTCATATATTCTTCTATTACTTTCTCTGCCTTCCTTACATCAATATAACCCCCTACGCATGGAAAGCGCATAATGCCAAAACCTAACTCTGGATAACTCTCACTCATTTTCGACCTTTCCTGTTATAAAACTTCCTATACTCCTGTATTAACCTTATCCTCGTCAATAACTGCGGTTAAAACATCTGCGAGATTAACTGTTTTATTCTCCGTATATAATTTTTTCTGTAAACTTTGTTGAATATTGGCTCTATTTGTTCGTTTAAATTCATCCCAAGTCTCCTGCGGAACCTTGCATGGATACGTGTGGATTGACGATTTCGTTTTTATAGTAATATTGCCTTCTATTGTTTGATATACAATTACTTCGCTGGAAACTTTTCTATAGAAGGAATACCTATCCGGTAAAACAGTCATTTCAAAAGGATTATCTATACGAAATGTTACAGTCTTTCCTCCCCATTCATTTCCGGGCATAATAATTTTTCCTTCATCGTAAATGCACCCCAAAAAAATAGAACCACTAATCCCTGGAATTTGTGGCAATTTATATTCAACGCATTTCTCCCCATCCCACCTAACAACAGCTCTCCCATTCCTTGGTGCAAGCCAGAAGCTTTTTCCATCCCACGCAATTCCAACATAACGATTTTCTTCATTTCCAATTTTTATCCACTCATAGCTACAATCACTCATGCAAAATTTTAACACTTCATTAGATAATGTTGATGCCACATAAAAACAATCTCCATCCTGCACGTAGTCATTTCGCACGTATCCGTCTGCTAGTTGTTTTCTCTTATCTTCTAAGTGTTTATAGGCTTCCTCAAAATATGTCAATTTATTTGTTATCATATCCATACAAATAATTGCTGGATAATTCGCTCCAATCAAAAAAGCCTTATCCTGGTATCTTATTCCTTGAAATATCTTTAGTGGTATACTTTTGAGCCTTATAGGAACACTTCGCCATGCTAATGTATTTTTATTAAGAAACCAGATTTTTTCTGCATTCATTGGTGCAAATATCCACTCATCGCCATATTCTATTATTTTTGCAGATAATCTTGGACTCAAAAAATCGCTTTCTGGAAAACTTCCCACTAAATTGACTTTTCCATCATATAAATCTACTGTAAAAACAGCATTAACATCCTTTGAAACAAGCAACAATTTTTCATTTGTTATCAGAGCATCTTCTGCTACTAAATCAACGCCCTTATTATTTTCAATCATCTTCCTTGGCACATCCTGAAGCATTATAAAAGTCTCCTTTTTCCACACAGCCTCACAAGCCAATACGCTTTCCATGGGATTTTTCATGTTTCATTTTTATATTTTTGATCATCATAAGAATTAGCTTGGCCTTCGCCTCCGCATAAAAGTATTCCTTACACCTTCCATGCAGTTCGCTCCGCATAAAGCCGCGGTCCTGGCGTACAAGCAGAGCCTCGCGGGCTCCTGATAACGCCGTCCGGACATTTACCTGTCCGCTTCTATCATAAACGCTGTTTCCTGCGATACGGCTCAGCCGTTCAAACAGTCTGTAACTGTTCATTCTCAGGTCATACCGTTTTATCTTTATTTCCTTACTGTGTTTTCCTCTTGTTCAAGTCGCTTTATACCTGCGGCCCGCTTTCTCCGCCTTGGGCCAGTCTCTCAATATTCCTCGCGGAATTGACCGCTATTGTGCTGCGGTATCCGCAAGCCTCACAGATAAACTCCGTTCCTGCACGCCTGCCTTCTTTTCCGCAGCTTGAGCAGACGCTTCCTGTCCCTTTGGAGCTGATTTCAATCAATTCCACCGTATTCAAACGGCATTTAAAGGCGATTTGATCCCGAATATATCCCCGGAAGCTCCTCGACATTTTTCGGTTCCATGACTTGGAATAATTTTTTGCCCGATTCCTGGTGACCGGTTTGGTGATCACAATCCTCTCCGGCTTCTCCTCTCGAAACATACGATTCAGTTCCGCATTGATGAAGTTCTGGGTCCTCTCTCGCGCGCGGCGTTTCTGCTCATCGTATTTCTTCCTGCCAAGATTGTTGGTCTCCAGCTTCTGAGACAGTTTTACACTTGAAGGCCCTCTTTTCTTTTGAGCAGGAAATTTCTCCGGCATTTCCTCATTGCAACCTTCTATACCTTGCTGTATATCCGCACACCGCCCTCCTATGTCCTGCGCATTTATATCCAATTCTTTGACGGCTCCCTGGTTTTCCACTCGGCCGCTTTTTTGTTTCCGATATGCAGCATAAATTTTGCCGCGTTCGTTATTCTTTTCTGACAGCCGCTCCGTCTCCGGAGTGACCAGGCTTCCCAGCGACTTTCCATAGATATTTCCATTAGAAAGCGTCAGCATATCACTATAACCGATATAAGCGTAAATCGTATTGGTGTAATCCTTCCGTTTCCTTGCCTCCACATCGACAGGACGCACGATCTTTACATTGTCTGTCCCCAGAATGATCCGAAGCTGTCTGTCAGGCTCTCCCAGACCTTTTACAGGCAGGAAAATTCGTCTGCGCGGTATTCTTCCTGTCAGGTACAATCCTGCCGTATCCGACCGATATCCGTTAGGCGATACCGCAAAATAATTGTTCTTTTGCTGCGTTGGCATTTTCAGGTGTCTCCTGACCAGCCTGCAGAGCAGATTGTTCAGTCTTTTGACGTCGAGGACGGTCTCCTTTACCTTGTCCGGCATTTCATATTCCTGCCGGTTCAATATGGCCGAAAAAACACTGTTTATCTTCAATACCGTATAAAAATACAGACGATCCTCTTCACTTAGATTTTGATTTTCCCTGACTAACACCCGGATGTGGTTTTTCAGCATCCCCCACATGCCCTTGATATCTCCGACCGCTTCGGAAATGGCCAGCTCATAATAGACTACCGGCAAATTTAACTGCTGTCTGAGGCCGCAGTATCGCATTTCATTTAGAATACTGTAAACCGGTGTCAGCCGGTTTACGTTTGCAATACCGGAATAACGCTGATACACATAATTCTTTACTTTTCCGTAATCCTGCGCCAGTCCGCGCAGAGCCTCCATAGTCTCATCCGGCAACGGACCGCTGGAAAGCGTGACCGTCTTGGTAATGATCTCAGTTGTTTTCATATGTCCACATTCTGTAGCATGACAGGTATTTTGCGTTGCTGGCAGAGTTGCACCACACTGCTCCCATCGCCATAATAAGCATCACTTAAAATTACCGCCCTGTCGATATCTGTGCTGTCGTCATAGATACCCCAGCCTTCCCGTCTGTATTTTTCTACAATCCTGCTATATTCCGCCCAAAGCTGTGGGCGCATAGCGCGAATGGTAGAAGGAATCAACGGATGGGGCCGCCAGAGAAGCGCAACTTCCTCTTGATGCCCTTTAAATATTACAAAAGTGCGTTCCATTTTCTCCAACATCTGACCCCCATGTTTTAAAAGTGCACCAATACTTGTATTATAAAAAATAATTTTTTTATTTGTACCGTCAGCTTTCCTTATGATTTTCTGCCAATCCAGCGGTATCTCCAGCTCTTCTTTTTGGATTCGCTGCACTCTGTCCAGCTTCGGCGAGCCTGCACCGCTGACCTTTTGCTCCAGATACTTTCTGTCAAGATGCCTACCTGTTAGTCCACTTTCCTTTGCCGCTTTCAGATATTCATTCACATAGATCTGCTTCATTTTTTCAGACTGGACAATGACTTTATCCGCATAAATAACGCCCGGCTGCCAGATGAAATGTTTGATGGCATTGATCTCTGCCTGATTATTCGGCTCAATTTCCGCCAACACAAAATAAGGAATATATACTAACTTGTCCGTGTATTGCTTCAGATTCCTCGCATAAAAACGCGGATGGACGCTTGTCACAAAGTTACGGTCATCATATCCATTATGGATATAAATCTCATCCGGCATCCTCTCTTCAAAGCGATAGATCTGCCAATCTGTAATCTCAATTCCCTGGGGATACTGATTCCCTTCATAGTGTATCGCTCCAAAACTATGGTCAGGATTTAAGTCATAGTAAGGAATTGGTACACAATAAACGTCATAATCCGCTTTTTCCTTCAAGGCCAGATAAACACTTTCCAAAGAATCCCACATACTTGCTTTGTATGGAAAGAAAACAGCCTCTTTTTTAACAAGAATATCATTTTTTATAACATTCTCTGCCTTCACAAGCTTTTTACACAACACACGATATATCTTACCGGAGCTGTAGCTATCCGATCTCAAAGACTCATATATGCAAAAAAGCGTTTCGCAATATTCTTCCAAACAAGCAACCGCCATATGTCCTTTTCCCTCGGACTGTTCAATGCTTGTCCCCACCGCAATGGCAGCCTGTTGACATTCTGTCAATACATCACAGGCTTCCTGAATCTTTCCTTTTTCAGCAGCGTTCTTCACCGCTTCATGTGCCACGCCAAGTGTATTTAGGATTTCCAAGATCTCCTGCTTCTGTTTTTTTTTCATCACAATTCCATTTCCCATAAACAGGAAAACGTTCCCCTATATTTTTTATTGATAAGATGTTTTATTCCACGGATAATATATATGGGGTTCTGCCCTCTCAAGCCGTTTCTTTCCGGGTATGGTATGTGCCTGAATCAAATGCTTTCGCAGATTGCGCACGTCTGCGAAAAAGTGCCGGATCTCCCCTGACTGCGCTCTTGTTTTAACCGGCTCTACCCAAAACCTGACCATAAATCTTAGCGTAAAACCTGCACAGATTATCCGCATATGTCCGCTTTATATCCATAGATGGGTGTACATAATAGTTTAGGGTGATCTTTACACTGGCATGCCCCAGCATTTCACTCAGCGATTTGATATCGGTTCCGCCTTCAATGCAGTTTGTCGCATAAGTATGGCGCAGTACATGGAAATTTTTGTAGGGAATATCTGCTTCCTGCAGTATCCGCTTATAATGATTCTGCATAGTCCTCGGATCAAGCGGTCCGCTGCCACCGAAAACATATTCTTCACCGTCCTGAAAATCTGTAAGCAGGTCGACTATGGCATCCTGCAAAGGAATCTCACGCCTGGAATTATTGCTTTTGGGCGTTGCCTCCACCAGAGCTGTTTTTGTACGAGCATTTTCCACGTAAAGTCTCTGAACGGTCCTTCTTACAGTAAGCGTCTTATTACCAAAGTCAATGTCCGACCATTTCAGGGCGCAGAGTTCTCCCAGGCGCAGACCTGTAAACAGACACAATAGCACCCCCAGCTTAAAACGATTTCTCTTTGTACAGAGGACGGACAAAAGCTTTGCCTGTTCGGATCTGGAAAAGGTTCCCACCTCTTTTCTGTGCGCCGCTACAGATGGCCTTTTTATTTCGGGCAGCATGATATGATACCGTCTTGCCGTATATCGCAGGATCCCGTTTAACACGCCATAAATGCTTTTATGCAGGCTTTCCGATACCACCCCGCAGGAGGCAATGCTGTCACGGGCAGACTTTTCCGTAATCTGCCTGAGCATCACGCCGCCAAGCGCCTTTTCAAGGTAACCATGGTAAATAAAACAATATTTTTCATAGGTGGACGTTTTTTGTTGTGATTTGACAGCATCCAGCCATTCCTGGGCCGCTATTTCAAAAGTAAGATCCTGTAGTGGGGCTGTCTCCTGATCTGAAACGGTTGCGGCTGTCTCGCCGGACATCATTTTTCCGGATACTGCGGTGCGTTTCGCTTTGACCTCCTCATAGGAATGTCCGTACACGGATCGACAGGTGTTTTTCTTTTTTTCTGCATCATACGCCATGTAACGCGCTTCCCAACGTCCATCACTGCGTTTCCTGATATTTTCGCCATGCCTTCCCATACTATTGCTCCTCCGTTTTTCCTTGATTTCTGACCCTATATTTGACCCTGAAAGACTTTTTGCCTTCTCAAAAATTTAACTATTTAACTCATTTTGCGGTGTTCAGACGCAAAAACATTATTTTTCGCTAAGAAACACTTTGAAAAACGATTAAATTACAGATAACATACAACAAAAAACTGTTGCTATGTAACGGAAACAATGCTATACTAAATACGAATTGTACATAATTGACATACAAGTATGGTAATACTTTTTCGCAGACGTGCGCAATCTGCGAAAAAAAGGTATCCGGCGATCTTATCTGCCGAATACCTTTTTGTGTTTCACGTTCTTTCTTTTCCTGCCGGATTGTGCACGCGCCGCTTGCACTGACACTGATTCTGACTTTACTTTCCCCTTACCCACGAATTTTCACTGTGACAGAGACAAAAAAACACTCCCTCCGAATTTTCCTTCCAAAGAGAGTGTCCGTCCTGTCCTGCAAGCTCATTTGTTCCATCCGTATAACACAGACGATCCCAAGCCATAGGGCAACGGTCTGCCCCGTTCCCAAACATATGGCCGGTACAGCAGAGTGCCTTGAAGCAAAGATTTAAAAAATATACTTTCTCACAAAAGCTATGCGCCGCATCAGCCATACGGTCAGCATGGAGAAGCCAAATATTGTCAAAACAGTAAGGGGAAGCGTCAAAAGCGGCATATGATGCTGTGGATTAAAATGCAGCACTTTCACACAAATGTGGATGAAAACCGGATGAATCACATAGCACCCCAGGGCATTTGCGGACAGTGCGGCCTGCCAGGGAAGAGACGCTTTCCCCTTGCACAGGCATCTTATTTCCACAAACAGGCTCACCGCCAGAAGCATTGTAAACGGATCCGCTTCGGTAAACACGCACTCGCTCCCTGTGCGAACAGACGTCCAGACAATAGCTCCCCCCGCAGCTGCGATCCCGAACAGCGCAATCCAACGATACTTAAACAGTTTTTCCATGGATAGCTTCCCAAGCATTGCCCCCATTATGACATAAAAGAGCCATACTCCGGAAACCGGCAGGATCGTCTCCGCATAAAATCCCACATGCCCGGCAATAGCGGGATATAAAACGGAAAAGAACAAGAAAACTCCGGCGGTGATCCACTGATCTTTTATTGACGCGCTTTTTATAAAACCCGATAAGAGCGGTATACACAAATAGACGCCCAGCAGGCGATAGAGATACCACATATGCGACCAGGTGGCGTCGCCGAGTATCGCCAGGAGCATATCTTCGAGATGGAGGGCATTGCCAAGCGCCACCTGCTCTATTCCCCAAAACAGTGCCCCAAATAAAATGATACAGGACAGCACCTTTATAATATTTCTTTTCATTCCCCCAAAACTATTGTTTCGCTCGGAGGCCATAAAGCCGGCGCCTGTGGAAAGCAGAAAGACAGGCACCGCCGTATATAAAAGCTGATGCAGCGCAAGGATCACCCGAACATGAAAGTCAGGAAAATAGCCGCCTGCATTCAGAGTATTACTCATGGTATGTAAAGATACAATACATAATGAGCCTGCGATTTTCAAAATATCCAAATATCGTTCTCTGTATTCCCGTCCCACAGCCGCCTCTTCTTCCTTTTCTCATCCAACCTTTGTACTTTTGTTTTCTGTGCCATAATTATACTTTTTAATCGTTCAGCCTCACCCCAATATCAGATGCGCTATATAATACTCTCATTACGATAACTCTCTCATTCTCAATTACATAAAAAACAGAATAATGATCTACCACTAACTGTCTTATACCCTTTGTCCGTTCCTGCTCAGATTCCATGATCTTAACTTTTTCCGGAAACATATTTAGCTCTTCAATCGCTTTCGCGATCCGATTATATTGTCCCATTGCATTTTCTGGCGCTTGGAGCCGTATCGCAATATAGTTATAGATTTCCTCCATATCCGCTAATGCCTTATCTGTGATCTGTACCTTATATTGCTTCATTTCTAATGACTCTCCCTAAATTTCGTAAATGCAGAAACTGCATCCTGTAACCTCCCCGCTTGCACATCATCATACCCTTCCTGCAATTTCGTATGAATTTCCTCTGATGTCATCAAATCCGCATTAAGTACCGCTGGAGCATTTGGTATTGTTACAGCAAATGGTATCCCTCCTGTCAAAGATATTTGATTCAGATACATATCTATAGCCGTTGACATCGGAATCCCCAAGCGAGTCAACACCTCTTCTGCGCGCTGTTTTACATTTGGATTTACTCTTAAATTTAAAGTAGCAGTCTTTTCCATTGCATATCATCTCCTTTTTCTTATTGTAACGCTTTTGTCGTTACTTATCAAGTTTTTATTAAATTTCAAATCCCAGTTTTTATATACAGCACCAGATTCAACCAATAGCTCTCCCGTTTCAAGAATCATCCTTTTATATCCCAATTCCGCAGCCCACTCTATTAACAAAGAAACCAGTTTGCTTCCAATGCCTTTTCCTTGATATTCCGTATGTACAAATACTCTCTTTAATTCTATATTTTCATCATCATACTTTCTAATTGCGCCGCCCCCAACCGCTTTATTATTCTCATATACCCCATAAGTATAGGGCGTGGCAACCGTCACACCCTACATTTTTCACCGTTCTAACGTTTCCCCGATCTTCCGCCTCTGCCCTTATTTCCTTACTCCCCGCAACATTTGTATCTCCGCCTGATAGCCCTCCAGCTCGTTGGGAGTCTCCAGGTAAAAGGGCAGCTCCCGCAGAGCCGGATGATTGATGATCCGCTCAAAAGCCTCCATGCCTATATGGCCCTGTCCGATCTTTTGATGTCTGTCCTTGTGGCTGCCAAGGCCGTTCATAGAGTCGTTCAGATGCACCGCCCGCAGCCTGTCCAGACCCAGGACACGGTCAAATTCCTCCAGCACCTCGTCCAGATGATCCACAATATCATATCCGCCGTCCCACACGTGACAGGTGTCCAGACAGATCCCCAGCTTGGAGGACAGCTCCACACGGTCAATAATGCCTCTCAGCTCCTCAAAGCTTTTGCCGATCTCGCTTCCCTTGCCCGCCATAGTCTCCAGAAGCACCGTAGTGGTATGCTCCCTCTGAAGCACCTGGTTCAGGGTGTCGGCGATCTGCTCTATACCTGCCTCCACCCCCTGTCCCACATGACTTCCGGGATGAAAATTGTACATAGCGTCCGGAATCCTCTGCAGCCGTCTTAGATCATCCGCCATAGTCTCTAGGGCAAACCTCCGCACACGCTCCTCCTTGGCGCAGGCGTTCAGCGTATAAGGGGCATGTGCCAGCGGATGGGCGATCCCCTTCTCCCGAAAAAGGATAAGCATCGCGTCCACATCCTCCTGCTGCCACTCCCTGGCCGCGCCGCCCCGCGGATTTCTCGTGAAAAACTGAAAGGTGTTCGCCCCGATGCTCACGGCCGTCTGCGCCATAGCGAGAAAGCCCTTAGAGCAGGAAAGATGGCATCCAATTTGAAGACACATCAGACGATCCTCCTCACAGCCAAAATTTCACGGTAATTGGCATTGCTGATCTTGATGCCGGTCCGCGCCGTACTGGCATGGACGATCTTGCCGTTTCCTATGTAAAGCGCCACATGACCGTCATAGCAGATGATATCCCCCGGCTGGGCATCCGAATAGCTCACGCCGGTTCCAGCGCTCCTCTGCGCGTAGGAGGTTCTGGGAATACTGTAGCCGAAATCCAGAAACACGCGATAGGTAAATCCGGAGCAATCGGCCCCGTTGGTCAGGCTGGTCCCGCCGGACACATACGGATTCCCTACGAACTGGCAGGCATAATCCGCGATCTGCTGCCCCAGGGAGCTGCCGCTTCCGCCTCCGTAGGACGCGGCATTTCCCCCTCCCGAGGAGGAACCCTCCGATGCCGTATTCCCGCCGGTTTCGCCTCCCGTTCCGCTCTCTCCGCCTCCGCCGGCGGTATTGGCGTTGGATGAGCCTGCCGCCTGCTGCCGCTGCTGTGTAGCCAGCTGATCCCTCAGACGTTCCAGATCCTTCTGATCCTGCTTCATCTGCGTCTGAACCACGGCGGCCTGCTGCCGGTAACGCTTGATCTCCTCCTCATAGTTGTCAGCTTCCTTCTGCCTCTGGGCCAGCATCACCTTCAGATTGCCCCTCTGGTTTTCCAGTTCCTCCTTCTCTTTCTCCAGTTGATCCTTGTCCGCCTGAAGCTGTTGTTTTTCCGTTTCCAGCTGATCCCACAGGGCTTTGACCTGGGCTTGCGCCGCCCTGTAATTGTCCAGCATATTTTGATCGTACGTGTACACCTGGTCAATATAGTCCAGGCGATTCAACAGGTTCCCAAAATCGTCTCCGGAGAGCAGCAGATCCAGATAGCTGGTGCCGCCGTTTTCATAGGTGTAACGGATATGCTGTATCATGTCGTCATACTGTTTATCCGCAGTTGCCTTGGCCTCCTCGTAGGCATCCTCCGTCTGGTCGATCTGTACCTCCTTATCCTGAATTGCGTTCTTCTTCTCCTCGATCGCTTCCTCGGCTGTGGAAATGCTGGCCATCGTGTTGATGATCTCCGCCTGGATATCCGCGATCTTCTCCTCGATCAGATCCTGCTCATCCGACAGGCTGTCGATCTTATCGTTGATGGCGCCGATCTGATTCTGGGCCTGGTTGATCTGATTCTGTGTGCTGTCGATCTGATTCTGCGTGTTGTCGATCTGGTCCTGGATATCAACGGGGGCAGTCGCCTCCACCGATATCCCTTCCTGGCGAAAGAAGAGCACGCTGCCCGCGACCAGTCCCGCGGCCAGCAGCTCCCGAAATTTCTTTTTTGTCCAACCCTTTTTCATACGTGTCTCTCTCTTCTGATTCACAGCTCGCTCTACAGTTCACAGTTGTTTACCGTTCTGGGGAAGGGGATCACATCCCGAATGTTGCCCATTCCGGTCAGGTACATCACGCACCGCTCAAAGCCAAGGCCGAAGCCTGCGTGTCTCACGGAGCCATATCTGCGAAGATCCAGATAGAAGCCATAATCCTCCTTCTTCAGCCCCAGCTCCTCCATCCTTTGCTCCAGGACATCGAGCCTGTCCTCCCTCTGGCTTCCTCCAATGATCTCCCCGATCCCGGGCACCAGACAGTCCATCGCCGCCACGGTCTTTCCGTCCTCGTTCCGCTTCATATAAAAAGCCTTGATCTCCTTGGGGTAGTCCGTCACAAACACGGGTCTCTTAAAGACCTCCTCCGTCAGATACCTCTCATGCTCCGTCTGCAGATCACAGCCCCAGGAAACCTTGTAATCAAACTTGTCATTGTTCTTCTGCAGGATCTCAATGGCTTCCGTGTAGGTCACGTGCCCAAAATCCGAGTTGGCCACATGCTCCAGCCGCTCGATCAGCCCCTTGTCCACAAACTGATTGAAAAAGGCCATCTCCTCCGGCGCATGGTCCAGCACATATCGGATCACATATTTCAGCATCCCCTCCGCCAGAGCCATATCGTCGGTGAGATCCGCAAACGCCATCTCCGGCTCGATCATCCAAAACTCCGCCGCGTGTCGGGTGGTATTGGAATTTTCCGCCCGAAAGGTGGGGCCGAAGGTGTATACGTTTTTGAACGCAAACGCATAGGTCTCCACATTGAGCTGGCCGCTGACGGTGAGATTGGCGGCCTTCCCAAAGAAGTCCCTACTGTAATCCACCTGCCCGTCCTGCGTCCGGGGCAGATCGTTCAAATCCATAGTCGTCACCTGAAACATCTCTCCTGCGCCCTCACAGTCGCTGCCGGTGATGATCGGCGTATGCACGTACACAAATCCCCTCTCCATAAAGTAGGTGTGAATGGCATAGGCGATCAGCGAGCGCACCCGAAACACCGCCTGGAAGGTGTTGGTCCTGGGCCGCAAATGAGAGATCGTGCGCAGATATTCAAAAGAATGTCTCTTTTTCTGCAGCGGATAATCCGCGGTGGATGCCCCTTCCACGAGCACCTCCTGTGCCTGCAGCTCAAACGGCTGCTTGGCCTGGGGCGTCTCCACGATCGTGCCCCTGACGATCACTGCCGCTCCCACATTGATCTTACAGATATCCGTGAAATTTTCAAGCCCCTCCCCGTACACTGCCTGGAGCGGCTCAAAGAACGTCCCGTCGTTGATCACCAAAAACCCAAAATTTTTGGAGTCGCGGTTGCTCCTCACCCAGCCTCCCACGGTCACCTGCTTACCAAAATATTCCTCTCTGTGTCGGTATAACTCCCTAATGTCCGTCAAATCCATATCTCATCCTATCTGCACGCTGCGACGTGCCTCTGCGGGAAACCGGCCGCATATTTTCCGGTCTCACCCTGCGCCCTATCCGTTGACGATCTGTGCGTTCTCCACAAGAAAATGCAGCACATTGTCATACATGAAATAATCCCTGTAGTCCTCCAGCGAATTTTCTCCCACAAACTCCTCCACCGTGGCATATCCCGCGTCGGACGCATACTCCGTAAGTCTTTCGTTCAGCTCCTCGTCGCTGATATTCAGCCCCTCGCGGTTAGCCACCGCCTGAAAGGCAAGATCCTGCCGCACGGCGTCCGGAGCGTAGGCTGCCACGAAGTCCGCCAGAGTCGTATTGTAATTTTCACTGACATAGCTCTCCGCATCCATTCCGTAATAACCGGCCTCCTGCTCCACGTTCGACTGAATGATCTGCTCGTATCTGTTCAGCATGGATTCCGGCAGCTCCGAAAAAATGCACGCGCCGAGAAACTCATCCAGCACAGCGTCCTGCACCTGGCTGTTGTACATCTGCTCGTTGTAGCCGGACATGTAGTCATAAACATATTGCCTCAGTTCCTCTAAATTATTCACGTCGGGAAGGCCCATCTCCGCCACGAAAACAGAGCTCATCTCCTCCGGCACGATACAGTTCACCTTGACAGTAAAGACGACATCCTGTCCCGCAAGTTCCTCGTTTCCGTAGCTTTCCGGAAAAGTCAGGGGCAGATCCACCGTCTCTCCGGGCATGACGCCGATCAGGCCCTCCTCAAAGCCCTCAATAAACTGTCCGGAACCGATCGCGAGATTGTGCCCCTCCGCGGTTCCTCCCTCAAAGGCTTCCCCGTCCTTTTTTCCCACGTAATCGAGATTGACAATATCGCCCTCCTCTACCGCGCGGTCCACAATGCCGTTTTCTATCTCTGCGGTGGAAGCGGCTGCCGCGCTGTAATACAGGCTCTTCGTCATCTCCTCGCACTCCGCATCGTCCACGGGAACGCGGGGCACGCTCACCTCGATCCCCCGATATTCCCCCAGGGTCACATATTTGTCCACATCCATGTCCTTCAACGGAACATCCGCCCCGTTTTTTCCGCAGGCCGACAGCACGCCTGCCGCCAGGACCGCCGCTGCCAGCAGCATCCCTCTCCTTTTTTTCATAGATCGCTCTCTCCTTTTCCTTTCAGTCTATCATACTTTGCCGGTATTTAAAAGTGCTTTTACAAAAGCGGAGACAGCAGGCGGCAGACCTGCTCTCTCACCCGAATCCACAAATTCCGCGACAGGTAATAGTCGCGCGTAATCAGGGTGCAGTCCTTGACGTCCTCCTGGAAGATCCGGATCATCTCCTGCGCCTTGCTGCGGTTGTACACCACCGCGTTGACCTCAAAATTCAGCGCAAAGCTGCGGATATCCATATTTGCCGTGCCGTAGCAGAACGCCTTGCCGTCCACGATGACACCCTTGCTGTGCAGAAACCCCTTGTCATAGGTGTAACAGCGGGCTCCCGCCATGACCAGATCTCCGACATAGGAGTAGGTCGCCCAATAGATAAAGGGATGATCCGGCATACAGGGAATCATGATGTTGACCCGTATGCCGGAGCGCACAGCGATCTTCAGCGCATTGAGGATCGATTCATCCGGTATAAAGTAGGGCGTCTGGATATAAATGCTCTCCTCTGCCCGGGAGATCAGGCGCAGATAATTGTCGCGGATCATCTCGGTGGTGTTGTCGGGCCCGCTGGAAATGATCTGCATCTCGCAGTGATCCCGATTCCCGGGCCGGATCCCTTCAAAAAGCTTCGGACACTGCAGCAGATTTTCCTTCGCCGCATAGTTCCAATCCAAGACAAAGCGAAGCTGCAGTCCCATGACCGCGCTCCCGCGGATGCGCAGATGCGTATCCCGCCAATGGCCGAATTTCGGATCCAGGTCTACATACTCCGCTCCGATGTTAAAGCCGCCCACATATCCGATCCGGTTATCAATGACGACGATCTTGCGGTGATTGCGATAGTTGATGCGAAGCTGCAGCCTGCGCAGGATCGCCGGAAAAAACTCCGCCGTCTGTATCCCCCGGGCGTTCAGCTCCTTCCAAAACCTGTGGTTCACCTTCCTGCAGCCCATAGCGTCAAACATCACGCGCACATCCACCCCCTGGGCGGCCTTCTCCTTCAGCACTTCACTGATGCGCTCAAAGACCACATCGTTGCGAATGATATAATATTGGATGTGAATAAAATGCTCCGCGCTCTTCAGATCCTCGATCAGCGCCTCAAACTTTTCCTCCCCGTCCGTGAAGATATCAATATCGTTGTCGTTGGTCAGCATAGCCCCGTAGGATTCCAGATTGTACATGACCAGATCCCTGTAATCGCGAATCTGCGTGTCAAACCGCTCCTCGTCCAGCCGCTCCAGCTGATGCTCCTGCTGCCGGATCGCCTCGCTCAGATGATCCTCCACCTCTTTTACCCGAAACATCCTTCGCTTGTGCATATCCTGCCCGATCAAAAGATAAAACACAAAGCCCGCCACCGGTATAAAATACAACAAAAGCAGCCAGGCCCAAACGCTCTTTGGATTGCGGCGCTGAAAAAAAACAATGATGATCGCAAAGATCATATTCCAAACCAGCATATGGTCAAAAAAGAAGGCGACCGCCGTCCGAAAGACCTCCCATGCGTTTCCCATAATCCTTCGTCCTTTCCGCAGGCGCTTCCCGCCTGTAAAACACAGTAAGAGTATAACACATTTCTCTGTAAAAAAGTGAAAAATCTATAATTTCTTTCTCCTGTTCTGTTGCCTTACCGATGCTCTTTATGTTAAAATAGTTTAAATTGTTTATAGTCCGCAGTAGGAGGTAGGTATTGTTATGAGTCCGTTCGCAATCACATTGTTGGTGATCCTGGTGGTACTGATCGCCATCGTCACGGGATTATATTTCCTGGGGAAAAAAGCACAGAAGAAACAGGCGGAGCAGCAGGAGATGCTGAATGCCAACCGCCAGACGGTATCCATGCTGATCATTGACAAAAAACGCATGAAGATCCGCGACTCCGGCCTGCCACAGATGGTGATCGATCAGACGCCCAAGATGATGCGCGGCTCCAAGCTCCCCATCGTCAAGGCAAAGGTGGGGCCCCAGATCCTCTCCCTGATCAGCGACGACAAGATTTTTGATTCCATTCCCGTAAAGCGGGAAGTGAAGGCTGTGGTGAGCGGCATTTATATCCTGGAGGTAAAGGGCCTGCACGCTCACAAGTCCGAGCCTGTCCCCCAAAAGAAAAAGGGATTCTTCAGGCGCGCCGTGGACACCCTTCAGGAAAAGGGCGGCGCAAAGCCTCTGAAATAGACAGCAGGATCTCCATCCTGCTGTCCGCCTGATGCTCTCCGTTCATTTCCAGGGAATATTCCGCCTCCACGGAAAGCGTCCCATCTCCCTCTCTCAGCTCCACCTTCCGCGTGGCGATGCCTAAGAGCAATTCCCCATAAGGCGTCATATAATGCGACAGGTGCGTTCTGCCCTCCTCAAAGATCATCTGCGCGTTCAGCGCTCCCTGTCGGTTCAGTTCTATCCGCTTCTCCCGAAGCCGGATTCGGGTCTTGACCGGCTCCTCAAACCCCTCCAGCTTTTCCCGATAAAAGAGATAGTGGCTGCCGTCCCTCTGATAATACTCTGCGGTGACCCTCGTCTCCATCTGCGATTTCTCCGAGGTCCCCGTCACATGAAATCCTCGAATCGTAAGCTCCGCCTGTGTTCCCATATCTTCCTCTCCCTCAATACTGCTCGATATTGATGATCTTAGCGGAGAGCACGCCGTATTTGATAATGGAATTGGCGAAGTGCTTAAATTTGTCCGCGCCGTCGCTGACATAAAACTGGTATTGGTTCTCTCCCAGTTTCGGTGGCTCGTCGTTGAGAAGCCCCTTCTCCTGAAGCATCTCCCGAAGCTCCCTGGCGGTCTCATAGGCCGGATTGACCAGCGTCACCTTTTCCCCCATGATGCGCCCCAGCGTAGAGCGGATCAGCGGATAGTGCGTGCACCCGAGGATCAGGGAATCGATGTCAATATCGATCAGCTCCGTCAGATAGCGCTTGGCGATCTCGTCCGTAACCGGATCCTCCCAGAGTCCCTCCTCCACCAGCGGCACAAAGAGCGGGCACGCCTTTCCGTAGATGGTGACATCTCGGTTCCATTCTTTTATGTACTTGGTGTAGATCTGACTTCCGATGGTTGCCTCCGTGGCGATCACACCGATCCTTCCGTTCCTGGTGACCTCCACGGCCGTCCTGGCCCCGGGCTTCACCACGCCGATAATGGGGATGTCGCTCTCCCTCTCCAGTTCGTCCAGCGCGTAGGCACTGGCCGTGTTACACGCCACCACGATGGTCTTTACCTGAAATGTCCGCAGAAACCGCACGATCTGACGCGAAAAGCGCGTGACCGTCTCCTGCGACTTGCTGCCGTAAGGCAGCCTGGCGGTGTCGCCGAAATATATGATTTTCTCGTTGGGGATCTGCCGCATGATCTCTCGCGCGACCGTCAATCCTCCCATGCCGGAATCAAATACGCCGATGGGCGCATACTTCGTTAGCTGGATGCTGCTCTCCTGACTCATGACCGGTTCTCCTATATTCCATAAAGGCCTCCAGACGATCGAGCAGCCTGCTGCGAAAATGTACCTGACTGCTGTCGGCGTTCAGTATCTCCCAGCAGATCTCTCTTCCGGAAGCCTCCGTCTCTTCTCCCTCTGTCCCTACGGCCGGATCCTGTCCCACAACCGGATCCTGCCCCACAGCCGGATCCTGCCCCACGACCTGATAGGTGTCCGGCGTCATGGCAAGCTCCGGATACAAAAACCCCCACCAGCCGATTGCCGCGCAGACACAGAGTAATATACGAATATCTTTTTTCATGCAATAACCCTCTTTCCATATCTGATGGTGAGAGTATTGCACGTTTCCTTGGTTTTATACCGTTTTATACCGTTTTATACCGTTTTTTCACGTTCCTTCGTGCCGGTGTTTCACGTTCCTTTGTGTCGGTATTTCACGTTCCTTCGTGTCGGTATTTCACGTTCCTTCGTGCCACTTTTCTATTTCCCCTCCAGACGGATCTGCCGGATGATCGCCCTTTTTTGGTTGTCGATGTGCATACGGGCAGCCTGCGCCGCCGTCTCCTTATCCTTCCTCACGATGCTGTCATAGATAATTCTATGCTCCTCCACCAGTTTTTCATGCTGACGAAAGTCCTTGATATACTCGAAGCGGTAGCGGTACATCTGCTCGGACAGGTTGTTCACCAGCTGGATCAAACGCTGGTTTCCGGTCGCCTGCACAATAATGTCGTGGAGAGACACATCCGCCTGCGCGATCTTCTTCACATCCTTTGTCCTCACCGCCTGCGCAAAGCTGTCACAGGCCTCCTTGAGCCGCTCAAGCTCCTCCTCCGTGATCCGGTCGCAGGCAAGCTCCACACACAGAGCATCCAGGGCGCGCCTCACCTCCAGCACATCATTCATGCTCTTTTCCGTGATCTGAGCCACCTCCGCCCCTTTTCGGGGGATCATCGTCACAAGCCCCTCCAGCTCCAGCTTGCGGATCGCCTCTCGGATGGGCGTTCGGCTGACTCCCAGCCGATCCGCCAGATGAATCTCCATCAGCCGCTCCCCCGGTTTTAATTCTCCGGTCAGGATCGCCTGCCGCAGCGTGTTGAACACCACATCTCTGAGCGGCAGAAACTCGTCCATATTCACCTGCAAATTATCCTGCATCACTAACCCTCTCCTTCCCCCATATGGCCCCTGCCAAACGGACAGCCGCCCGACGTCCATCCGCGGCTCTCTCAAATCCTTTCCTGAAATCGCGTCAGGAAAACCTGTTTTGCAAGCGCCTCCCTCTCTATCTGCAGGAAAGCGTCATGAGCCCTGGATTCCTCCGTAAAAATGCCGAACACGGTGGGGCCGCTTCCGCTCATCAAACAGCCTGCCGCGCCAAGCTCCGACATCCTCTCCTTGATCCGGCGGATGATCGGATAGGCGGGAACCGTCACATCCTGCAGCACATTTCCCAGTCTCTCGACCACGCCCTGCAGACTTCCCTCCCGAATCGCCCACACCATACCGTCAATATCCGGATGCTCATAGGATGCGAGGGAATCCAGCTGTTCATACACATACCGGGTGGAGACGTTGATATCCGGCTTTGCCACCAGCAGAAAACAGTCCGGTGCAGGCGGCAGCGCCGTCAGCCTCTCACCGATCCCCTCCGCCAGCGCAGTCCCTCCCATCACACAGTAGGGCACGTCCGCGCCGATCCGGACGCCCAGCTCTCTCCACTCCTCCTCGCCACAGTCCAGCCCAAACAGTCGGCTCACACCCTTTAACGCAGCGGCGGCATCCGTACTGCCTCCCGCCATGCCAGCGGCGATGGGAATATTTTTCTGCAGATGGATCCTCACCCCCTCTTCGATGGAGTAACGGTCCAACAGAAGCTTTGCCGCCCTGTAGATCAGATTGTCCCCGTCGGTAGGAAGCTCGCCGGCATCCGTGGTGATCGCAATCCCGCTCTCCGCGCGCTCAAAGGTGAGCACGTCAAAGATTCCCACTGACTGCATCACCATTTTGACCTCATGGTATCCGTTGGGCAGCCTGCCCAACACATCCAGGCCCAAATTGATCTTTGCGTATGCCCGACACTCATACTGATTCAGCGGTTCACCCATGTTCCACCTCCTGACGCGTCCTGTATTTTGTATACATAGATTGTACTTAATTATATACAATCCTGGGATATTCGTCAATGAGAGAAATTGTTTTTCCGTTTTGAATTTTGCCCTAAATTTTTTCGGAGGGTGTGACGAAACATATAGTACCAAGGAACATACACTATTGAAATACGCATCCAAGGAGGGATTATGGCAGAAAACGGAGTTACTGGTATTTTCATGGTGAGCTCGGTTATGGCTGTTCCGATGGTTGGTAAAATAAAGAAAGAGCCGGCGAGGGCTTTCGGATATGTTTCCAGAGACGCCTCCTCGTCCGGCACCTTTGCCCAGGCTTTTGACCAGGCAGTGGAGGAACAGGCAGCTTCTGCCCCCACAGAATGTCACACTGTCACCTATGGGCGTGACAGCAGACTTCAGCACTTTATGTACCAGACGCGGGAATACCATTACTGAGACGAAAAAAGGAGACTGCCGCCAATGATTGGCGGCAGTTCCCTTTTTTCGTAAAAAAACTTCCCAGGCAGCACCAATCTCCCATTTTTTCCCTAAAGTTTTAGCAGGTTTGGGCCGATATATACGATACAGAAGTCATGGACGACGCGCCCGAAAGGGTAGAAAAAGGCGCAAGGGCGCCAGAAAAGAGGGATATTATGAATGTAAACGGAGTTACATCTACACAGGCTGCGGCCGCTTATTCCACATACGCTGCCTCCTCTGTAAACGAGGAGACCGCCGCAGAAAACACCTCCTCCAAGGAATCTGCTGCGGAGAATACCGGTGCGGTTTACGAACATTCCACAGAGGCGGTCACCGATTCCGCCAAGAAGACCTACACACCTAACACCGATCTGGTCAACAAATTAAAGGCCGATGCCGAGGCGAGAACCGCTCAGCTGCGTTCTCTGGTCGAGAAGATGATGACCAAGCAGTCTACCGCCTACGCAAACGCCAATGATATCTGGTCCGTTCTGAGAAGCGGCAACTTTACCGTTGATCCTGCCACAAAGCTTCAGGCGCAGCAGGATATCTCCGAGGACGGCTACTGGGGCGTAAAACAGACCTCGGACCGCATTATTCAGTTTGCAACCGCATTGACCGGCGGCAACCCGGACAAGATCGAGGAGATGCGCGAGGCATTCCAGAAGGGATATAAGCAGGCTGAGAAGACTTGGGGCGGCGAACTTCCCGATATCTCCAAGCAGACATACGACGCCGTTATGAAAAAGTTTGACGAGATGGCTGCAGAAGCCGGACTGACTGCTGACCAGGAAGCGACCAAATAGCTTCTCTAAGAAACACAGGCTTTCCGTCTACGGATGGTTCCACAAAAAACGACCATGCGAGAGCAGAAATGCTCTTGCATGGCCGTTTTCTTTTAGAGACAGAATCAGCTTCCTTTCACGATCAAAAGCTTCTGTCCGGTCTTCAGCTCGTCGTTTGTCAGGCCGTTGACCTCCCGCAGATTATCCACCGGCACATAATATTTTTTGCCGATATTCCACAGGTTGTCGCCTTCCTTCACCATATAGATCACCATGCCGGGCAGGCTGCCCAGCTTTTCCGTGTCGAGCTCCGACACGGTCACCTGACTGATCAGCTCTACCGGTACATTCTGGAACACCGTGGTGGAAAAGCTGATCACAGCCTTCACATCCATCTCCTCACCGTCGAGCATACTCACCTGAAGCTGCTCCACATCCCCCTGAATATTCCCCAGATCGCCGGGCGCAATGTTGGGCACATCCAACAGATATTGATAGGGGATCAACGCCTGCGCTCCCGCGTACGGCGCCTCGTCGTTGCCCGTGATATACATCACCTTCACCGCCAGGCTTCCCTGCAGAAGGATCCCGTTCTCCACCACCTCCTGATGATCCAGCGCCACCCTTCCCTCGCTGTGAAGAAGCTGCAAAATAGCGGCGTCCCCGTTTCCGATGCGCATATGATCCGTGACCTTGGTCTTGCCGGTGACCTTGGACAGCAGCCTTCGCAGGTCCGCGCTGTGGCTGACGGTTCCCACCTCCTTGGCGACCCCGTAGAGGTCCGTCAGAAGCTCTACCTCTTCCTCCTCATAAATCTTGATCGCAATATCCAGAGCAAGCTCCATACCGATGGTGCGTTCCTCCCCGTCCAGATCCGGACGGATCGCAAGCTCCTGGGATCCCACCGTGTAGCGGATGTCCGGAAACATCCCTTCCCTGCAGCCGTGACATTCCAAAACGCCGCTGAAGGGAAGCGTCGTCTCAAAGGAGCGGATCGGATGATCCTCCCCCTCGCCCTCGTACAGCACGAAGAGATGCACGTCTCCCTGAAGCGTCAGCTTTTCCTCCGTCACCTTAAACTCCACATCTCCCAGAGAGACGGTATTCCACAGGATCTGAAACAGGTTCGGATAGCTTCCGGGGAGCGTGACTTCCTCCTTGATCCGGAAAATATCGTTCTTGCTGATGGCGATCTGCGCCAGTGTCATAGGCAGTTTTCGATACTCCACCGCCTCCGTTCCCGCGATCCCGATGGGCGCCTCCTCATCATAGATTTCATCCACCTGCGCATGGAAGGTTACCAGACATTGAATACTCAGCTTGCGGCTGTTGATCAGCCCCACCGTAAGATCCTCCACATCTCCCGTCACATCCACGACATCGTTGGCCGTGACCCCCTGTACATTGATCCTCTCGTCGAAGGGAAGTCTTCCCTCCAGGAGCACCAGGCTGCTTCCCTCCTCCGCCGTGTGATACAAAATGGCAAAGGACAGATTCCCCCGTACCGTCACCGAATCGGTTGCTGGCCTGACCTCCTCCACCACAACGGAACCCTTCTCCAGGTTCAGGGAGTCCACATCCGGTTTATTCTCCGGAATATTCATGTCATCCTCTAAGGTAATCTGACTGACCGCTTCCGTGCGAATACGGTCCATATGTATATTTTTCTTGATCAGATCCACGAAAAATACCTCCACATAAATACTGATATAGGTATTTATATGAAGGTATCTTCTAAAATATGCCATATCGCAGCCTTACACCCTACTCGTGCACCGCGCCGATCAGCTCCCTGACGTCCTCCACCTGATAGCGGGCCATATACTCCTCGATCCCCTTCACCACCTCCTCCGTGATGTAGGGATTGACAAAGTTCATAGCTCCCACGCTCACGGCGCTGGCTCCCGCAAGCAGAAACTCAATGGCATCCTCCGCGCTTGCGATGCCGCCCATGCCGATGATGGGAAGCTTGACCGCCTGTGCCGCCTGATATACCATGCGGACCGCTATGGGCTTGATGGCGGGGCCGCTCATCCCTCCGGTCTTGTTGGCGAGCACAAACGTTCTTCGGTGGATGTCGATCTTCATGCCCGTGATGGTATTGATCAAAGACAGCGCGTCCGCGCCGGCCGCCTCTGCGGCTCTCGCCATCTCCCCGATATCTGTCACATTGGGGCTCAGCTTCATAATGATGGGCTGCTTTGCGTGCTTTTTCAGCTCCGCGGTAATGTGATACAGCGCGTCCGTCTTCTGTCCGAAAGCGATGGCGCCCTCCTTCACATTTGGGCAGGACACATTGATTTCCAGCATCGACACCGCCGGTTCGTCGCCCAGCCTCTCCACCACCGCCACATAGTCCTCCACGGTCTTTCCGCAGACATTCACGATGATCTTGGTATCATACTGCTTCAGAAAAGGAATATCCCGCTCCAGAAATACGTCGATCCCGGGGTTTTGCAGCCCGATGGCATTCAACATTCCGCCGTACACCTCCGCCACCCTTGGCGTAGGATTTCCCGGCCAGGGCACACTTGCAACGCCCTTGGTGACTACCGCGCCCAGTTTGTTCAGATCCACAAATTCGGAGTACTCCATGCCGGAACCAAACGTTCCGGAGGCCGTTATAACCGGATTTTGAAAGGTGACTCCCGCGATCGAAACCCTCGTATTCATCAGATGTCCACCTCCTTCGCCTCAAAAACCGGACCGTCCGTACAGATTCTGGCATTGTTCACATGAGAGTGGTGATCGGTCTTTGTCGTCCTCGCCACACAGCCGAGGCAGGCTCCGACGCCGCACGCCATCCGCTCCTCCAGGGAGAGGTACGCGTCGATCCCCTTCTCTTCCGCATACCGCTTGACGGCTCTGAGCATGGGCATGGGGCCGCAGGCGTAGATCACATCCGCCTCCAGACGGTTCTGGGCGATGGCGTCCATGACATTTCCCCTGGTCCCGACGCTTCCGTCCTCGGTCGCCACGTAGACCCGGCCGTTCTTCTCCAGATCCTCTTGCAAAAACAAATTGCCGTCCCGATACCCCACAAGGATCTGCTTCTCTCCGTCCAGCCTTTTGGCAAGCTCCACCATAGGCGGCACGCCGATCCCCCCCGCCACCAGGAAGGCTCTCTTGCCCTCCGCCTTCTCTATGGGGAAGCCGTTTCCCAGCGTTCCCATTATGACAATATCGTCATTTTCACGGTAGGTGGAAAATTCCGCCGTCCCCTGACCTGCCACACGGTACACAATGCGCAGGGCATTCCTGCCGTCGTCCGCCTCGCAGATACTGATGGGGCGCGGCAAAAGCGTACTTTTATCCTTTGGATAGACCGCGATAAACTGTCCCGGCTTTGCCTCTTTGGACAATCCGGTCTCTATCCACATGTCAAAAATCTGCGGGGCGATCTCTCTCTGGGAGAGGACCCTCGCCTTTTCTTTTCGTTTCATAGAGCCATCCTTTCTATTCCGATTACCCCTTACAGGAGTACACCACCTCGCCGCCGCAGATGGTGGCCGTCACCTTTCCTCTCAGCTCCCATCCCACAAAGGGAGAGTTGGACGCCTTCGAGGCAAATTCCTCCACCGTAAAACTGGCGGCCGTGTCGATCAGCACGATATCCGCCGGGCCGCCCTCCGCCAGATAGCCGGCATCCAGGTGGTACATCGATGCGGGATGAATCGTCATCTTGGCCAGAAGCTGCTTTAATGTCAGATAGCCCTCCCCCACCAGCTCGGTGATCCCCAGGGCAAGCGCCGTCTCCAGACCGATGATGCCGCTGGGCGCCTCCGTGATGGGCAGCGCTTTCTCCTCCGCCGTGTGGGGCGCGTGATCCGTGGCAATGATATCGATGGTGCCGTCCATCAGGCCGCGGATGATCGCCTGCCGGTCCCTCTCCTCCCGCAGAGGGGGATTCATCTTGGCGAGAGTGCCGTACCGGATCACGGCATCCTCCGTCAGCGTAAAGTGATGGGGCGTTGCCTCCGCGTGGATGTTAAAGTGCTCCTTTTTGGCCTGGCGCAAAAGCTCCACGCTCTCCTCGGCGCTGATATGCTGGATCTCCACCGACGCACCAGTCTCTATGGCAAGCCGCAAGTCCCTCTCCACCAGGGAGATCTCCGCCTCTCTGGGCGATCCGCCGATCCGGTAATAGGCGCTTGCCTTTCCCCGGTGAACACCGTTATTTTCGATCAGACTCGGGTCTTCCTCGTGAAAGCTGATGGGCATGTCCAGCCTGGCCGCTCTCTCCATAGCCTGGCGCACGATCTCTTCCCGCATCAGCGGGATCCCATCGTCGGTAAAGCCTGCTGCGCCGGCCTCCGCCAGCCGCTCCATCTCCACAAGCTCCTGTCCCTTCATTCCCATCGTCACGTTGGCGCAGGTATAAACGTGGATGCCTGTAGCCGCCCCTTTTTCCAGCACATACTTAAGAGTCTCCTCGTTGTCCACAGGCGGCTTTGTGTTTGCCATCAGGACCACGCTGGTAAATCCGCCCCTTGCGGCGGCCGCCGCGCCGGTCCGGATTTCCTCCTTCTGTGTAAAGCCTGGCTCCCGAAAATGCACGTGCACATCGACCAGCCCCGGCGCCACCAAAAGCCCCTCCGCGTCTATCACCTTGCATCTGCCCCCCGGCTTTTTCAGTCCCCGTCCAATTTTTACGATTTTCCCCTGATCCGTCAGAAGATCATATTTGCCTTCCCTTCCGGATTTGGGATCGATCATATAACCGTTTTGAATCAACAGCATATGGATGTACCCTCCGCGATCTGGTGTTTCTGCCGACCTGTCGGCAGCGGGCAGAGCCCTCACAGCGCCCCGCGCGACTCTGCCCTTTGTAACCATTTTACTATAGCCCGAACCAAAAAACAATCGGAACCTGACGTTCCCGCCGATCATTCAAAAAGAACCGTCTCGTCCAGATACTCCGTCTTGATCACAATGGAGGGATAGGAGGGCGTCGGGTTGTTCTTCTCCGAGGCGTCCGGTCCAAGCAGCGTGGTGTTTACATAGATCCCTGTATCGGTCAGATACAGGTCGTTTACCGCAATGCTGTACCCCCCTGTCGCCTGCTCCCCATAGCCGATACATATGTACAGATATTCATTATCACTGTAGGTCAGCTTAAAAGCCTCCGACTCCTTCTCCGCTATGATCCCCGCAAGCTCCTCGGGTATCTTCTCCTCCGAGAGTATCGTAAAATCCAGATCCCGCAGCTTTACCTGCTCATCCGACTGAAAAGAGCAGCCCGCGAGCATCCCGATCATCATCAGAAGCGCCATGACAAAAACGCCGATTCTCTTCATACGCTTGATACGCTCACTATTTTTCTTTGCTCTATTTTATGAGGCCGTCAGGGCATCTATACCACCCAACGCCGCCAAAATCTTCCGCCCAAAAAACCTTCCCCCCGACTTTTTTGTGTACAGCCGGAGGGATTTATGGTATAATATACTTTATTTACAGAAAGGATTTTCATTATGATTCGACTGTTTCTGATCGCAGCCTTCCTCATCCTCTTTTTGGTCCTGTCCATTCCCATTATGTTTGTGGAATGGATCATCGGCAAATTCCGTCCGGACCTCAAGGACCGAAGCTCCCTGGCCATCGTGCAGTGGGCCTTCCGCAGCATCATGCGGCTCGCCGGCACCAGGATCATCATTCTGGGCGATGAGAATGTCCCCAGGGATACCCCCGTACTCTACGTGGGCAATCACCGCAGCTATTTTGACGTTGTGATGACCTATATGCGGGTGCCGCGCCTGACCGGCTACATCGCCAAAAAGGAGATGCTTCGCTGGCCCCTGCTGCGAACCTGGATGCGCTATCTGCACTGTCTTTTTCTGGATCGGGATAACGTCAAGGAGGGTCTGAAAACCATCCTGGCTGCCATCGAAAAGACCAAACAGGGCATCTCCATCTGCATTTTCCCCGAGGGGACCCGCAATAAGGTAAACGACACCTTCCTGCCCTTTCACGAGGGAAGCTTCAAGATCGCGGAGAAGGGAGATATCCCCATCGTTCCCATGTCCATCGTCAACTCCGCCGCCATCTTCGAGGACCATCTTCCCAAAATCAAAAAGGCCACGGTGGTGATCGAATACTGTCCGCCCGTCTACCTGAAGGAGCTCGACAAGGAGACCCGCAAAAACATGGGCGGCTACGTGAGCGGTATCATTCAGGAACGGTATTTTAAAAACAAAAAGGAGTACTTTGCATCCGAAACCTAACGATCAGCAGTCCAGCTCCTTCAACAGCGACACTACCTCCGCAAACCTCATTCCGTGAGATGCCTTGATCAGCACACAGGAGCCGTCGGGGATCAGCGCCCTGCGGTCCGCCCGAAGCGCCTCCATAAGCTCCTCTCTCGCCGCGAAATAACGCAGCGTCTGCCCGCCGGAGATCACACCGCCCGCCGCCTCATACATATGGCGGGCATTCTCCCCCACACAGAGGATGTGATCCGTCCCCTTTCGGGCTGCATATCTCCCAATTTCCGCGTGCATTTGATCGGACTCTGCCCCCAGATCAAACATATCCCCCAAAATTGCCACCTTCACCGTGTCCGATGCGGACAACAGATCCAGCGCCGCCCGCATCGGGGCAGGACTGGCATTATAGCAATCGTCGATCAGGGTATAATGGGACAGCCACATCAGATTCGCCCTGCCGGACAGCGATACGACCTTGCCGATGCCCGCGCAGATCTGCTCCGGCGTCAGGCCAAGCTGCAGTCCCACACATGCCGCGGCCGCCGCATTGACGACCATATGCGCCCCCGGCAGAGGGACGCGGACGGGATATTCCTTCTCCTTCGGCGTTCCCACATACAGATGCAGTACGGCGTCGCTTCCCCGAAGCCCCCTTCCCACAATATCCGTGGCGTAAACCTCCTCGTCCGGGTTGCCGCCCAGTCCAAAGAAATGTGTCTTTTTTCCCTGGATCTGCGTAGCGGCGGACAGCTTGTCATCCTCGCCGTTCAGACATACGATCCCGTCCTCCGCCATATAATCAAAGATCTCCGACTTCGCCTT
>CANRLX010000010.1 GCA_947631615.1 uncultured Acetatifactor sp. | reverse complement strand
TAAAGATTTTTCCGAAGTTGTTTACCGCAGTACAGATAAAAGCAGCCTGCTGTGGATAAAACTGCGGAAACTCAAGGACGCAGTTTGATTGCGCGGATTTGGGAAGCGTGGTATAATAATTCTGCAAATTTCATGGAAAGCATTTGCCCGAGGGGAGGGAGCTTTATGAAGATATACATATCCCGCCACGGGGAGACTGCCTGGAACAGAGAGTTTCGGGTCTGCGGAAGGACGGATATCGAGCTGACAGAGACGGGGATCCGGCAGGCGCGCCTTCTGGCGGAGCAGGTGGAGGGAAAGGACATTTCCTGCATGATCTCCTCCCCGCTTAAGCGGGCACTGCAGACCAGCCGCATCGTATCGGACAGGACCGGCATCCCTGTCGTGGTGGACGAGCGCCTGACGGAGCAGGATTATGGGAGCTTTGAGGGTGTGAGCGGCAAGGACGCCGGTTTTTTGGCGAACAAGAGAAAGTTTGCCTGCCGTTATCCAGGAGGCGAATCCATGATGATGGTGGCGGCAAGGGTCTATCCGCTGCTGGACGAGATCCGCACCGCATATCGGGATCAAAACGTGCTTTTGATCTGTCACGGAGGGGTGTGCAGAGTGATCCACACCTATTTTGAGGATGTGACGAACGAGGAGTTTTTTCATTGGAATATAGAAAATGCAACGCTTAAGGAATACGAAGCTTAAGGAACACGAAGCATGAAAGGAGCGCCTATGAGCAATCAGAGCACAAATACGGATTCTCCCAGTCGTCTGCACACCAGGGTCGTCCGCATCGGGGATCGGGTGATCGGAGGGGGCAACCCCATTTTGATCCAGTCCATGACCAACACAAGGACGGAGGACGTGCAGGCTACCGTCGCGCAGATTTTGGAGCTGGAGCGGGCGGGCTGTGAGATCATCCGCTGCACCGTTCCGACGCCGGAGGCGGCAAAGGCGCTGGCGGAGATTAAAAAGCAGATCCATATCCCCCTGGTGGCGGACATTCATTTTGACTACAAAATGGCTATTGCCGCTATGGAGAACGGCGCGGATAAGATCCGCATCAATCCGGGCAATATCGGGAGCGACGACAGGCTGAAGGCCGTGGTGGACGTGGCAAAGGAGAGAGAGATTCCCATCCGCGTCGGGGTCAACAGCGGATCCCTGGAGAAGCCCCTGTTGGAAAAGTACGGCGGTGTCACCGCTGAGGGGATCGTGGAGAGCGCGCTGGACAAGGTACATAGGATAGAGGATATGGGGTATGACAATCTGGTCATCAGCATCAAGTCCTCCGACGTGCTCATGTGCGTGAAGGCGCACGAACTGCTGGCAGGCAGGACGCTCTATCCCCTCCACGTGGGGATCACGGAGTCCGGAACGATCCAAAGCGGCAATATCAAGTCCGCCATCGGTCTGGGGCTGATCCTTCACCAGGGGATCGGCGATACCATCCGCGTGTCTCTGACGGGGAATCCTGTGGAGGAGATTCGGTCCGCGCGGCTGATCCTGCGCACCCTGGGACTCAGAAAGGGCGGCATCGAGGTGGTCTCCTGTCCCACCTGCGGCAGGACACAGATCGACCTGATCGGTCTGGCATCCCAGGTGGAGAAGCTGGTGGAGGATTACCCGCTGGACATCAAGGTCGCCGTGATGGGATGTGCGGTCAACGGCCCCGGGGAAGCCAGAGAGGCGGATCTGGGCGTGGCCGGAGGCATTGGAGAGGGACTTCTCATCAAGAGGGGCGAGATCGTCCGCAAGGTGCCGGAGAGCGGGCTTTTGAGCGCGCTGAAGGAAGAACTGGACAACTGGGATCCCAACAAATAAAACCAATAAAGCAAATAATAACAGAAGTTATTTAAAGCATAGTTAAAGCTTATTTATAGCTTGGAGCAAGACATGGCAAAACCTTTTATGGAAGTATTTCCGACGCTGAAACTGAATCAGAGCACCCATGACATCCTGGAGCAGGCGGTGGTGGAGAAGGTCTCCGCCACTAAGAGGAAGGACTTTCTGCGCATTTATGTGTTCAGCACCAGGCTGATCCTAAAGGAGGATATCTGGACCGCGGAGCGGGAGATCAAGCGGCAGCTCTTTCCGGACGCTAATCTGACGGTGAAGATCTATGAGCGCTTTGAGCTGTCCTCCCAGTACACGCCCGAGAAGCTGATGGCCGTCTATCGGGAGAGTATTTTGTCAGAACTGAAGGATTACAGCCATATTGAGTACAATGCCTTCCGCACGGCGGAAATCACCTATCCGGAGGAGGATCAGGTGCTTCTGACGGTGGAGGATTCGGTGCTGACGCGAAGCAGGGAGGAGGAGCTGGTACGGGTGCTCACGAAGGTGCTGGTGGAGCGGTGCGGATTTTTGGTGTCGGTCCATGTGGCGTACCGGCAGGCCGAGGACGGAAAGCACGAAAAGGAGGACGATCTTCGGATCCGGCTGAAGGTGGAGGAGATCTACAGCCGCGTCCGGGGAGGCGGATCCGGCGGCTACGGGGACGGGGCGGCAGCGCCGGCCTTTGAGAGCGGCGCAGAGGGCGCGGCTACGGGGGGCGCAGCGTCCGCCGAGGAAGCGGGCGAGGGACTTTCCGGGGATGCGGCAGGAAATGCCCCCGTCCAGAGAGGCGGAACGACCAGAAGCTTTTCGGGGGCGTCGGATGTCAAACGGGGAGAACCGAAGAAGGGGGATTTCAAAAAGGGAGACTACAAGAAGGGGGACTACAAGAGGGGAGACTACAAGCGGGGCGGCGACTTCGGGCGCGGCGCCCTGAAGCGCTCGGACGATCCCGACGTGATCTACGGGCGGGACTTTGAGGAGGAGGCCATCAAGATCGAGGAGCTCATCGGCGAGATGGGCGAGGTGGTCATTCGGGGCAAGGTCCTGAAGGTGGAGGAGCGCCCCATCAAAAATGAAAAAACGATTGTTATTTTTGATATGACAGATTTTACTGACACCATGACGGTAAAGCTTTTTGTGAAAAACGAGCAGGTGAAGGAGCTGACGGGGGAGCTGAAGGCGGGAGCCTTTATCAAGGTCAAGGGCATCTGCATGATGGACAAGTTTGACCATGAACTGACGATCGGATCCCTGGCCGGAATCAAGAAGATACCGGATTTCACCACGGCCAGAAAGGATACCGCCCCGCGCAGGCGGGTAGAGCTTCACTGCCACACCAAGATGAGCGAGATGGACGGCGTCTCAGAGGCCAAGGATATCGTAAAACGCGCGTACAAGTGGGGCCACAGGGCGATCGCCATCACCGACCACGGGGTCGTGCAGAGCTTTACCGATGCAAACCATGTGTGGGAGGACCTCTGGAAGGAGGAGAAGGGGAGACGGAAGGAGGCCGGAGATCCGGAGCCGGACAAACAGGACTTTTTTAAGATCATCTACGGCGTGGAGGCCTATCTGGTGGATGATCTGAAGGAGATCGTCACCGGAGAGAGGGGACAGGACCTGCAGGAGGACTTTGTGGTCTTTGACATAGAGACCACCGGCTTTTCTCCGGTCCATAACCGCATTATCGAGATCGGGGCGGTCAAGGTGTCGGGAGGAGAGATCGCGGACCGCTTTTCTGCGTTTGTCAACCCCGGGGTGCCGATCCCCTATGAGATCGAGAAGCTGACCGGCATCAACGACGAGATGGTGGTAAACGCTCCCGGGATCGAGGAGATCCTGCCCGCCTTTTTGGAGTTTGCAAGGGGCTGCGTCATGGTGGCCCACAACGCGGGCTTCGACATGAGCTTTATCATGGAGAACTGCCGGCGCATGGAGCTGCCCGACACATTTACCTACGTGGATACGGTGGGCATATCCCGCGTGCTTTTTCCCCACCAGTCGAAGCACACGCTGGACGCGGTGGCAAAGACGCTCAACATTGCGCTGGAGAACCACCATCGGGCGGTGGACGACGCGGAGTGCACCGCCAGGATTTTTGTGAAATTTATTCAGATGATGAGGGAGAGAGGGGTGCTCACGCTGGCGCAGGTCAACGCTATGGGCGAGTCCAGCACGGCGGCGATCGCCCGTATGCCCTCCCACCACGCCATTATCCTGGCGAAGAACGACCTGGGGCGCATCAACCTGTACCGCCTGGTGTCCGAGTCCCACCTGACCTATTTTAACAGGCGGCCCAAGATCCCCAAGAGTCTGGTGATGAAATACCGGGAGGGCCTGATTTTGGGGAGCGCCTGCGAGGCGGGGGAGCTCTACCAGGCGCTTTTGGAGGGACAGAGCGACGTGCAGATCGCCCGTCTTGTGAGCTTTTACGATTATCTGGAGATACAGCCCTGTGGGAACAACCTGTTTATGATCCAGTCGGACAAGGTGAGAAGCATCCATTCCCTGGAGGATATCCAAAACATGAACCGCAGGGTGGTGGCGCTGGGAGAGCAGTTTCACAAGCCGGTGGTCGCCACCTGCGACGTGCACTTTTTGGATCCGGAGGATGAGATCTACCGCCGCATCATCATGGACGGAAGAGGATTTGAGGATGCGGACAAGCAGGCGCCCCTGTATCTGCACACCACGGAGGAGATGCTGGAGGAGTTTGCCTATCTGGGGAGCGAGAAGGCGGAGGAAGTGGTCATAAAGAACACCAACATGATCGCGGACATGATCGAGACCATTGCCCCCGTGCGGCCGGACAAGTGTGCGCCGGTCATACCGGACAGCGACAAGACGCTGACGGATATCTGCTACCGGCGGGCCCATGAGATCTACGGCCCCGACCTGCCGAAGATCGTGGAGGAGCGCCTGGAGCGGGAGCTTCATTCCATTATCTCCAACGGCTTTGCCGTGATGTACATCATCGCCCAGAAGCTGGTGTGGAAATCCGTGGAGGACGGCTATCTGGTGGGCTCCAGAGGCTCCGTGGGAAGCTCCTTCGTGGCCACCATGTCGGGGATCACGGAGGTAAACCCTTTAAGTCCCCACTATTACTGCAGCAAGTGCCATTATGTGGACTTTGACAGCGACGAGGTGAAGGCGTATGCCGGCAAGGCGGGGATCGATATGCCGGACAAGGCGTGTCCCGTCTGCGGGGAGCCGCTGCACAAGGATGGATTCGACATTCCCTTCGAGACCTTTCTGGGCTTTAAGGGGGACAAGGAGCCGGATATCGATCTGAATTTTTCCGGAGAATACCAGTCCAAGGCGCATAAGTACACCGAGGTGATCTTCGGCGCGGGGCAGACCTTCCGGGCGGGGACCATCGGGACCATAGCGGACAAGACGGCCTTCGGCTATGTGAAGAAATATTATGAGAATCGGGAGATACACAAGCGAAACAGCGAGGTGGAGAGGATCTCCCTGGGCTGTACCGGCGTGCGAAAAAGCACCGGACAGCATCCCGGCGGCATCATCGTGCTCCCGCTGGGGCAGGACATCAACTCCTTCACGCCGGTGCAGCATCCGGCTAACGATATGGAGACGGACACGGTCACCACGCATTTTGACTACCATTCCATCGACCACAATCTGCTGAAGCTGGACATTCTGGGACACGATGACCCCACCATGATCCGGATGCTGCAGGATATGACGGGCAGGGAGCCCACCACGATCCCCCTGGACGGAAAGGACGTGATGAGCCTCTTTCAGAACACGGACGCCCTGGGGATCACGCCGGATCAGATCGGCGGCTGCAAGCTGGGGGCGCTGGGGATTCCGGAGTTTGGGACGGATTTCGCCATGCAGATGCTTTTGGACACCAAGCCCCAGGCGTTCTCCGATCTGGTGCGTATCGCCGGACTGGCCCACGGGACGGATGTGTGGCTGGGAAACGCCCAGACCCTGATCCAGGAGGGCAAGGCCACCATCTCCACCGCCATCTGCACCCGCGACGACATTATGACCTACCTGATACAGATGGGCGTTGAGTCGGAGGAATCCTTCAAGATCATGGAGGCGGTGAGAAAGGGCACGGTGGCGAAGGGAAAGTGCGACAAGTGGCCGGAGTGGAAGAAGGATATGATGGATCACAAGGTGCCGGACTGGTACATTTGGTCCTGCGAGAAGATCAAATACATGTTCCCCAAGGCGCACGCGGCGGCCTACGTGATGATGGCGTGGCGCATCGCCTACTGTAAGATCCACTATCCGCTGGCGTACTACGGGGCGTTTTTCAGTATTCGCGCCAAGGCGTTCTCCTACGAACTTATGTGCCAGGGGCAGGCCCATCTGGAGGGAATTATGGCGGAGTACAAAAAGCGGCTGGACGATCTGAGCAACCGTGAGAAGGATGCCTACGGCGATATGCGGGTGGTACAGGAGATGTACGCCAGGGGATTTGAGTTTGAGCCCCTGGATATCTACACCGCCCAGTCCCGTTCCTTCCAGATCGTAAACGGCAGACTGATGCCCTCCTTAAGCAGCATAGAGGGGCTGGGCGAGAAGGCGGCGGACGCCATTGTGGAGGCGGCCAAGGACGGTCCCTTCCTGTCCAAGGAGGATTTTATCCAGCGCACCAAGGTGTCCAAGACGATCACGGATCTGATGTCGTCCCTGGGACTTTTGGGAAAGCTGCCGGAGTCCAACCAGATCAGCCTGTTTGACTTTGTGTGAGAGAATTGGAACGCAGGAAAACTGCCGCAGAGCGGCCTTTTTTCCTGCGTCCGGCCCGCTTCGTCGGAAAAATGAAAAATTTTTGAAAAAACTGCTTGCTTTTTTAAGACAGATGTATTATGATAGACAAGTACTGCTGATGCGGCTTCCAAAATGGGGCTGTGCAGGCGGAGGATATGGCTGATTGGTCAAGCGGTTAAGACGCCGCCCTCTCACGGCGGAAACAGGGGTTCGATTCCCCTATCAGCTGTTGACTATTTTGAAAAGAATAGCCCAACCCCAGAAGATGCTGAAGGTCGAAAGACTTCGGCATTTTTTGCGTTCGGCTCAATACTTAAAAAAAAATAAAAAAACTTGCGCCCCCACTTTTTTTGGTGTATAGTGGTTCACGATTCCAATGAATAATATATGGAAGCTTTCCGGTATAAAATACATTGTGACGGTGGAAGAGAAGCCCTGTTTTTCGCCGTTTCGACAGAATATCAGTGACACAAGGGGAGAAAACAATGGCAAAATATCTAGTAATTGTGGAGTCACCGGCGAAGGTGAAGACCATCAAAAAGTTTTTGGGATCCAACTATGAGGTCATGGCCAGCAACGGACATGTGCGGGATCTTCCAAAGAGCCAGCTGGGCATTGACGTGGAGCACGACTATGAGCCCAAATACATCACGATCCGCGGAAAAGGCGATATTTTGGCCAGCCTGCGCAAGGAGGTAAAAAAGGCGGAGAAGATCTACCTGGCCACCGACCCCGACAGAGAGGGGGAGGCCATCTCGTGGCACCTCTATCATGCGCTGAAGCTGGAGGATAAGAAGGTGTACCGCATCACCTTCAACGAGATCACAAAGACGGCGGTCAAGGAATCCTTAAAGAACGCCCGAGAGATCGATATGAACCTTGTGGACGCCCAGCAGGCGAGACGTGTGCTGGACCGCATGGTAGGCTATCGGATCTCCCCGCTTCTGTGGGCGAAGATCAAGAGGGGGCTGAGCGCGGGGCGCGTCCAGTCGGTGGCCCTGCGCATCATTTGCGACAGGGAGGAGGAGATCAGCGGCTTCATACCGGAGGAATACTGGACCTTGGATGTGAACCTTATGGGGAAGGGGGAGAAAAAGCCCATCACGGCAAAATATTACGGGACGGCGGGCAAAAAGCAGACGATCGCCGATAAACGGCAGATGGACGAACTGCTCTCCTCGCTGGAGGGCGCCGTCTACCGCGTGACGGAGGTCAAAAAGGGCGAGCGGCAGAAGAAGCCGCCCCTTCCCTTTACCACCTCCACCCTGCAGCAGGAGGCCAGCAAGGTGCTGGGCTTCTCCACCCAGAAGACCATGCGTCTGGCCCAGCAGCTCTACGAGGGCGTGGACATCAAGGGGGAGGGAACGGTGGGTCTGATCACCTACCTGAGAACCGACTCCACCCGTGTCTCGGAGGAGGCGGAGAGTATGGCCAGGGAGTTTATCGGCTCCCACTACGGGCCGTCGTACGAGATCGGCTCCGCCGCGGAGATCCGGAACAAACAGAAGATCCAGGATGCCCATGAGGCCATCCGACCCACCGATATCGAGCGGATTCCGGCTCTGGTCAAGGAACAGCTCCCCAGGGATCTGTTCCGCTTATACCAGCTTGTCTGGAAGCGCTTTGTGGCCAGCCGCATGAGTCCTGCCAGATACGAGACCACCTCCGTGAAGATCCAGGCGGGGGAGCATCTCTTCACGATGGCGGCCTCCCGTATGATCTTTGACGGTTTCATGAGCGTCTACATTGCCGAGGAGGATAAGGAGGAGGAGAACGTGCTGTCTGCGGAGCTGTCCGCGGGCAGCGAGCTGGCGTTTGCCTCCTTCGATCCCAGGCAGCATTTCACCCAGCCCCCCGCCCACTATACGGAGGCTTCCCTGGTGCGGGCCCTGGAGGAGCTGGGCATCGGGCGTCCCAGCACCTACGCGCCCACCATCACCACGATCCTGGCCAGACGCTATGTGACCAAGGAGAACAAGAATTTGTATGTGACGGAGCTGGGCGAGGTGGTGAACCATATGATGAAGGAGGCATTCCCCAGCATTGTGGACGTGAACTTTACCGCCAACATGGAGGCGCTCCTGGATGGCGTCGAGGAGGGGAGCGTCCGCTGGAAGACCATTGTGTCCAACTTTTATCCGGATCTGGACGAGGCGGTGAAGGACGCGGAGGAAGCGCTGGCGAAGGTCAACATCGCGGACGAGGTGTCGGACGAGGTGTGCGAGCTCTGCGGGAGACAGATGGTGATCAAGTACGGCCCCCACGGGCGCTTTCTCGCCTGTCCCGGGTTCCCCGACTGCAGGAACACCAAGCCCTACTACGAAAAGACCGGCGTGAGCTGTCCCAGGTGCGGTAAGGATATTGTCATGAAAATGACCAGGAAGGGCCGGAGATACTTTGGCTGCGTGGGCTATCCCGAGTGCGAGTTTATGACGTGGCAGAAGCCGGCCGGCGTGGACTGTCCCAGGTGCGGCGCGCCGCTTCTGGAGAAAGGGAACCGTCTGGTCTGCTCCGACGAACAGTGCGGATATGTGGAAAAGAAGAAGGAGACGGTGGCACAATAGTCAGAATTGACTGACAACTGACGAAAAAAACAAATAAATCCGTAGATTTGTCATTGTAATCTGATTTTATTTGTGGTAGAATAACTATGTTTACAGGTGATAATGCTCCAGAAGTGGTTTCGGAAACGGAGGGACAGCTATGAGCAGCGTGCAGTTGCTGGATAAGACGAGGAAGATCGAAAAGCTTCTTCACAACAACAATTCCAGCAAGGTTGTGTTCAATGACATTTGCAGAGTGATGCGTGAGATCTTAAATTCCAACGTTTTAGTCATCAGCAGAAAGGGCAAGGTGCTGGGCATCGGCAAGCTGGACGGCATCGAGACGATCACGGAGCTGATCGACGAGGAAGTGGGCGGTTTCATTGACAATATGCTGAACGAGCGGCTGCTGGGCGTGCTCTCCACCAAGGAGAACGTCAATTTGGAGACGCTGGGGTTTGAGACCATAGACACCCGAAAATTCCAGGCGATCATCACTCCCATCGAGATCGCGGGGGAGCGCCTGGGGACGCTGTTTATTTATAAGTGCGACGAGCAGTACGACATCGACGATATCATCCTCTGCGAGTACGGCAGCACGGTGGTGGGGCTTGAGATGCTGAGAGCCGTCAACGAGGAGAACGCGGAGGAGAGCCGCAAGGTGGCGGTGGTGAAGTCTGCCATCAGTACGCTTTCCTTCTCGGAGATGGAGGCGATCACCCATATTTTTGACGAGCTAAACGGCATGGAGGGGATCCTGGTGGCCAGCAAGATCGCGGACAGAGTGGGCATCACGAGATCCGTGATCGTAAACGCTCTGCGCAAGTTTGAGAGCGCGGGAGTCATCGAATCCCGCTCCTCCGGCATGAAGGGGACCTACATCAAGGTGCTGAACGATGTGGTGTTCGACGAGATCGAGGAGCTGAAGCGGCAAAATAACAAATAATGGCATGTGCCGAGGGCGCAGGTCACGCAAAAACCCCGTAAAAGCAAGGAAGCAAGGGCTGAAAAAGGATTTATTGGCGCGGTTCAATAGGTCCTTTTTATTTTTTTTTCGGTCAAAAACCAAAAATAAAGGTTGCCTTTTTGGGGAAATAATTTATAATAAAATAGTATAGTTGCGTGAGGAAGGAGTATGAGTATGATCAATACGAACGCATTTGACTACATAAATGTGCTGGACAAGGGTGCGGATGCCGCCTGGCTGCGCAATGAAGCCATTTCCAACAACATCTCCAATGTGGACACGCCGGGCTACAAGCGCGTGGATGTGGATTTCGCGTCTCTGCTCAACCAGGAGCTGGGGCGTAACCGCTATGTGTCCATGGACGAGAAGGTGGAGGGGCTGGATCTGAAAAAGCTGAATCCGCAGGTCTACACCGACTATGAGAATTTCTCCTACCGCCTGGACGGCAACAATGTGGACATTGAGAACGAAAACGTCTACCTGGCGGAGAACCAGTTGAAATACCAGGGGATTTTAAACAGCATCACGCAGGAATTTCAAAATCTGCAGAGGGTGATGCAGTAGCGGTCCCTTATCGGATCCCTATCACACGGTTTGAAAGAAAGGATGAGCAGTCATGAGTATGTTTTCCGCTTTTAACATCACCGCTACCGGCCTGACTTCCCAGAGATACCGCATGGATATCATCTCGGAGAACGTGGCCAACGCCAATACCACCCGCACGGAGGACGGCACTCCCTACCGCCGTAAGGTCGTGACCTTTGTCACCAAGGGACAGAAGCAGAGCTTCAGCCAGGTGTTCGGCAACATAGCGAAGGGCTATGTGGGGCAGGGCGTGAAGATCGGCGGCGTCTACGAGGACAACGAGAGCCAGATGAATATGGTCTATGATCCCTCCCATCCCGATGCGGATGAGAACGGGTACGTTACCTATCCCAACGTCAATATCATCACCGAGATGACGGACCTGATCGACGCAAGCCGCGCCTATGAGGCCAATTCTACTGCGTTCAACGCGAGCAAATCCATGGCGCTTCAGGGCCTGGAGATCGGAAAGTAGGATTTTAGAGAGGAAAGAGGAGAGGAAAGATGGATTTAGCAGCAATCAGTGCGGTAAACGGCCTGCCTTTGGGCAGTATCAGTGACGTTCCCACTCTGACAGGCACACTGTCCGAGAAAAAGCAAGAGACCGCCGAGGGCACGATGTTTGATGCCGTTTTGAACACGGCGATTGACAATATTTATACCACCAACGGCTATCTGTCCGACGCGGAGAACGAGGAGATCCGTTTTATGCTGGGCGAGACGGAGAGCACCCACGATCTGACCATCGCGCTGCAGAAGGCGTCTACGGCGCTGCAGTACACGGTGGCGATTCGGGACAAAGTGATGGATGCCTACAAGGAGATCATGCAGATGCAGATTTAAGGGGCGGCGAAACCTCTGAAGACTAAAGGAAGCAGGAGAAAACCATCATGGTAGATAGGTTGAAAGACATACTTGCCAGGGTGCAGGCATGGTGGAATAAATTTACCGCCAGACAGAAGAGCGTGATCGTCGGTATCGCCGCCGCTGTGGTCCTCGCCTTTGCGATTATCATATACACAGTCTCAAAACCGGATTACTCGGAGCTGATCGTCTGCAAGGACACCGCGGAGGCGTCGGAGGTCACCGACATTCTGGACAGTGCCGGATTTGAATACCGCACGTCGACCAACGCCCTTACCATCGAGGTGAGGACGGGCGATCTGCCGAAGGCGAGCCTGGCGCTTGGCTCCGCCGGATACGTGCCTGAGAGCTACGATTACGACAAGATCATGTCCAGCGGGCTGACCTCCACGGCGACGGACAGCAACCGCCGCTATCAGGAGCTCTTAGAGAAAAAGTTTGCAAGCGATTTGTCCTCCCTGGAGAATATCAGCGAGGCAAAGGTGCGTTTACATATTCCCGATCAGGACGGGACGCTGGTGCGGCAGGCCCAGGAATCGTCCGCGTACGTGACGCTGACGGTGGACAGCTCCTTTACGGAGGCGAACGCCAGCGCCGTCGCACGGATGATCGCCACGGCGTTAGGAAACGAGACCACGGCGAATATCACGATTGTGGACAATAACGCCAACCTTCTCTTCACCGGAGGCGACGATTACACGGCCGCCGGCATCGCAAACTCCAACCAGGAGCTGCAGAACCAGGCGGAGGAGATGGTGGCGAATCGGGTCAAGAACGTCTTTTACGGGACGCGCCAGTATTCCAACGTGGAAGTGTCCAGCCACCTTCCGGTGGATTACGCCCAGTATGAGCAGACCATCAAAAACTACACCGTGGCCGAGGGCAGGGACGAGGCGTATATGGCCCACGAGGACCACTACGAGAGCACCACGGAAAACGGTGTGGGCGGCGTGCCCGGCACGACCTCAAACGACGATGATCTGCAGACCAACGTCTATTCCGATAACAACAACAGCAATTCCGAGGTGCTGGAGTACTCGAAGGATTACCTTCCCAACGAGGATATCACGCATATCCTTACCAACTCCGGCGCGATCAACTACAGCCAGGCTTCCATCGCCGTCACCGCCATCCGGTATCGGGAGATCCGTGAGGAGGATGTGAAGCGGCAGGGCCTGCTGGAGGACTCCGGCCTTACCTGGGAGGAATATAAGCTTGCCAATGCCGGCGATACCAAGCTGGAGGTGGACGAGGAGTACTATGCGCTGGTCGCAAACGCCACCGGCATCGACCAGGACGCGGTCACCATCATCGCCTACGAATCTCCGGTTTTTGTGGATGAGGCAGGCTTCTCCGTGAACGGGACCACCGTCTGGAGTGTGATCGTGTTCCTGCTGATTATTGCGCTCCTGGCCTTCGTGGTGCTCAGGACCATGTTTGCCGGACGCGCCGCCGAGGAGAAGGAGGAGGATCTCTCCGTGGAGGGACTCCTGCAGTCCACTCCCGAGCAGGAGCTGGAGGATATCGACGTGGAGAACAAGTCCGAGGCGCGCAAGATCGTGGAGAAGTTCGTAGACGAAAATCCGGAGTCTGCGGCTGCGCTTCTGCGCAACTGGCTGAACGAGGATTGGGGTTAATATAGGAGGTCATACATATGGCAAAGACGCAGGAGAAAGGGATTTCCGGTCTGCAGAAGGCTGCGATCCTGCTGATCGTCCTGGGACCGGAGCGGTCGGCGGGCATATTTAAGCATCTGAAGGAGGACGAGATCGAAGAGCTCACTCTTGAGATCGCCAACACCAGAAGTGTCACTCCCCAGTTGAAGGAAGATATCATCAACGAGTTTTACGAGGTGTGTCTCGCCCAGCAGTACATTGCGGAGGGCGGCATCGGCTACGCGAGGGAGCTTCTGGAGAAGGCGCTGGGCAACGAGAAGGCAATGGATGTCATCGGCAAGCTGACGGCCTCCCTGCAGGTGAAGCCCTTCGAGTTTGTGCGTAAGACGGATCCTTCCCAGCTCATCAACTTTATTCAGGATGAGCATCCTCAGACCATCGCCCTGATCCTGTCCTATCTGGCGCCCGGCCAGGCGGCGCAGATCGTATCGGCCCTCCCGCCCGACAGACAGGCGGACGTGGCCAAGCGTATCGCCGTTATGGACCGCACCAGCCCCGACGTGATCAAGGAGGTGGAGAAGGTGCTGGAGTCCAAGCTGGCGAGCCTGGTAAATCAGGATTACACGATCATCGGCGGCGTGGACGCCGTGGTGGAGATCTTAAACACGGTGGACCGCGGAACCGAGAAGCATATCATGGAGACCCTGGAGATCGAGGAGCCGGAGCTTGCGGACGAGATCCGAAAGAAAATGTTTGTGTTCGAGGACGTGCTGCTTCTGGACGACAGAGCCATCCAGCGCGTGCTGCGTGATGTGGATAACAACGATCTGGGAATCGCTTTGAAGGGCGCGAACGAACAGGTGCAGACGGCGATCTTCAACAACCTGTCCAAGCGTCTCGCGGTTATGATCAAGGAGGACATGGAGTTTATGGGCCCTGTCCGCATGAAGGATGTGGAGGAAGCCCAGCAGAAGATTGTAAACATCATCCGAAAGCTGGAGGATGCCGGCGAGATCGTGATTTCCAGAGGCGGAGGTGACGAGATCGTTGTCTAGGAATCTGGTGAAGGGATACTTTATGAACGTTCAGGAGGACGAGAAGAGAGTCCTCCATTCCAACGAGCTCATGGAGGAGCGCCTGGCGGAGTTCGCCGCCAGGATGGCACAGCCCGCGGACGGATTCACCATGGGGCTTGCGGCAGAGACCGTGGAGGTGGACGGTATGTCCGCCGGCCAGGACGAGGAGGGCGGGCCTGTCAGCAATGTCATCAAGGCCAACGCGGAGGAGCTGGAAGCGCTGAGGGCGCAGGCGTCCCAGGAGGCGGAGGACATCCTTGCGGAGGCGAGGGAGGAGGCCGGCCGCATCCTGGCGGAAGCGCAGGAGCAGGCGCAGAGGGATCGGAAGCAGACGCTGGAGGAAGCGCGCGATCAGGGGTATCAGGACGGTTACCGAGAGGGGAACGACAAGGCGGCCCAGGAGGCGGAGAGCGTCAGAAAAGAGCAGGAGCGCAGAGGGCAGGAGCTGGAGGAGGACTACCGCCAGAAGGTGGAAGAGCTGGAGCCTATGTTTATCGACCTTCTCACCGGTATCTACGAGCATATTTTTCATGTGGATCTCCATTCCTATCGGGAGATCTTGGTGTATCTGATCTCCAACACGATGCGTAAGATCGAGGGAGGACAGGGCTTTCTCGTACATGTGAGCAGGGAGGATTATCCCTATGTGAGTATGCAGAAAAAGCAGATTGCCTCCAATGTCGCCTCCCCCAACTGCACGGTGGAGATCGTGGAGGACGTCACTCTTGCAAAGAACGAATGTCTGATCGAGACAGAGGGCGGGATCTTTGACTGTGGCCTGGGGACGCAGCTTGCGGAGCTTGGCCAGAAGCTTAGGCTTCTCTCCTATGAGAAATAGCGGGGGAGAATCCGGCGATCTTTGAGACGAACAGGCGGATGAACGAAATTGAACACAGCATCGATTTCTTTTGAAAAATATAACAGTGTGATCGAAAGCACATTTTACCGAAAGCTGGGGAAGGTGGTCAACGTGGTGGGACTGACCATCGAGTCGGCGGGACCGGACGCCAAGCTGGGGGATCTGTGCAGGATCCTTCCGGACGGCGAGGAGCCCATTATGGCGGAGGTGGTCGGCTTTAAGGACAAAAAGACGCTGCTGATGCCTTACGACGCGGTGGACGGCATCGGGCTGGGCTGTATGGTGGAAAACACGGGCTACCCCCTTCGGGTGACCGTGAGCGACAAGCTGCTGGGCAAGGCTCTTGACGGGCTCGGCAGGCCGGTGGACGGCACCCGCATCGAGGGCGCCAGCTATCCGGTGGATGCGGCGCCGCCGGATCCCATGACCCGTGCCATTATCGACCAGGTGCTGCCCCTCGGGGTGAAGGCGGTGGACGGGCTGATCACAGTTGGAAAGGGTCAGCGTATCGGTATCTTTGCCGGTTCCGGCGTGGGAAAATCCACACTGATGGGTATGTTTGCCCGCAACACCAAGGCCGATATCAACGTGATCGCTCTGATCGGGGAGCGGGGCCGTGAGGTTCGGGAATTTATAGAGCGGGATCTGGGCGAGCAGGGCATGAAGCGGTCCGTGGTGGTGGTGGCCACCTCCGACCGGCCGGCGCTGGAGCGCAAGATGGCGGCGAAGACCGCCACCGCCATCGCGGAATATTTCCGCGATCAGGGGAGGGATGTGCTTCTGATGATGGACTCTTTGACCCGTTTCTCTATGGCCCAGAGGGAGATTGGCCTCGCCAGCGGAGAGCCCCCCGTCACAAGGGGATATCCGCCCAGCGTTTACTCCGAGATGCCCAAGCTTTTGGAGCGGGCGGGACGCGCCTCCGTGGGCTCTATCACGGGGCTGTACACGGTGCTGGTGGACGGCGACGACTTCAACGAGCCCATCACCGACACTGCCAGGAGTATTCTGGACGGGCACATCATGCTGGATCGGAAGCTGGGGCACAAGAACCATTATCCGGCCATCGACATCCTGCAGAGCATTTCCCGATGTATGAGCCAGATCGCGGCGAAGGAGCACAAGCAGGCCGCCAATCGCCTGAAGACGGTGCTTGCCACCTACAACGAGGCGGAGGATCTGATCAACATCGGCGCGTATAAAAACGGGAGCAATCCCGCCATCGACTATGCGATCTCCAAGATCGACGCGGTGAATGAGTTTCTGTGCCAGGACACGGACGAAAAGTTCACCTTTGAGGAGAGCGTGGAGAGGCTGGGGGCGCTTTTTGAGGAATAGCGTTTGTCGGGCTTTGCGCTCCCGCGGGGAGCACGGAGGTTGGATGAGGAAGGATGGCAAGGTTTCGTTATTCTTTACAGAGTATTCTGGATATCAAGAAAAAGATGGAGACCCAGGCGAAGCAGGAATTTTCCGCGGCCAAAAACGCTTTGGACGACGAGGAGGAGAGGCTTACTGCCCTGAAGGACAGGAAGGGGTACTATGAGACCGAGTCCGAGGAGCTGCGAAAGGGGCCGCTGGATTTCCTCGCGATGGAGGTAAACCGCAGATCCCTTCTGGTCATGGATGACTTTATAGACACCCAGGACAAGGAGGTCAAGAGGGCGGAGAAAAATCTCGAGCGCGCCAGGACGGCGCTCACCAATGTGATGATGGAGCGAAAGACGCACGAGACTCTCAGGGAGAAGGCTTTTGAGAATTTCCTGCAGGAGGAGAACCGGGCCGAGAGCAAGATGGTGGATGAGCTTACGAGTTACACCTACGGCCAGAAAAAAGCAGAGAAAGCATAGGCAGGTGACAGAAAGTGGCAAAGGATAGAACGCCGGAAGAAATCGAAGCGCAGAACGCGAAAAAGAAAATAAAGGACGATAAAAAGCAGCTCAAGAAGGACCAGAAGGAGCAGAAAAAGGAAGCGAAGCGCCGTGCCAAGGAGATCGCCAGACAGGAGGACGAGCTGGAAACCGAGAGCAACGGCCTGGTGACCTTTCTGGCGACCGTCGTCATCGTGGCGCTGTGGATCGCCGTGATCTGCGTCGTGGTGAAGCTCGACGTGGGCGGCTTCGGCAGCACGGTGCTGGCGCCCGTTCTCGGGAATGTGCCCGTGGTCAACAAGATCCTGCCAAGCGGCACGGTGACCCAGACGACCGATCCGGAGAGCTACGGCGGCTACGCCAGCCTTCCGGAGGCGGTGGACAGGATCAAGGAGCTGGAGAGCGAGCTGGAGCGCGTGCGCAACGAGTCCAAGGCAAAGAGCGACCAGATCACCGCTTTGGAGGAGGAGAACGACAGACTCTCCGAGTTTGAGGCGATGCAGGTGGAATTTCAGCGGATCCGCAATGAGTTTTACGAGGAAGTGATCTACGCCGAGAAGGGGCCGGGGCCCGAGGAGTACCGCAAGTACTACGAGGAGATGGATCCCACCACGGCGGAATATCTGTACAGGCAGGTGGTGGCGGATCTGGAGAAGAGCTCGGAGGAACAGGAGTATGCGGCCGCCTTCGCTAGCATGGAGCCCGAGAAGGCTGCGGGTATCCTGGAGGCGATGCCCAACGACTTAAACGTCTGCGCCCGTATTTTAAAGCTGTTGAACGCCGATCAGAGGGGACAGATCCTGGCGGCGATGACTCCGGAATTTGCGGCGAAGGTCGTAAAAATTCTGGATCCCCAGTCTTAACTATCGGAGCGCTTTTACCGATATATCTAGTGTACTACGATAACGAAGAGAAAGGAGGAGAGAAATGACAGCGACAGCGGTAAAAGGCGTGGGCAGTATTTTGAACAGCCTCACGACCAATGTGAGCAGCCAGCCGGCGGCTGGGGCCCAATCCGTGAGCTTCCAGAGCGTCTGGGACAGTCAGGCGGGCAAAAGCGACGCCTCCCAGAGCAGCCAGCCGGAGACGAAATCTGCGAAGGACACTCCGGTGAACCAGGGCGAGTCCCTGCAGTCGGGAAACGTCAGAAAGGCGGAGCCCAGTCAGCCGGAAGCGAAGCAGGCCGAACCCAAAGGGCAGGCCCTTCGGGAGAAAGCGCCGGACGAGGAGATCCCCGAGGAGACCCTTGTGCAGGTGATGGAGGTGCTCGGGACGACGGCGCTGGACTTTATGAAGCAGATCGCGGACACCCTCGGACTGACCGGAGAGCAGATGCAGGAGCTTCTGACCCAGCTTGACATGAAGCCTGTGGACCTTTTGGTTCCGGAGAAGCTGAGCGCGTTTCTGCTGACGGCAGGCGGCGCGGAGGATATGCTTTCCTTGCTCACCGACGAGGAGCTCTATGCGGACTTTACGTCTCTGATGGGGGACCTTCAGAATCTTCTGCAGCAGGACAGCGGCGTGGACGCCATGACCTTGCAGGAGGCGTGTGAGCTGGCACAGCAGAGCACGGCGGAGGATCCGGCGGCTGTGGAGGACATGGATCCGAAGCTTCCCGTGGAGGATGCCGGTCCGGTGATTGAGGTGACGGTGGAGAAGGACGCAGACACCGCTAGGCAGACGGCGGCGCCCAGGCAGGAGAAAAGCGGGGAACCGGCGGTTCAGGCGCCTCTCGACAGGACAGAGGAAGAGGACGGAAGCGTTCCGGTACAGCACACCGAGCGGAGAGCCTTCGATCGGAGGGAGCCCTCGGAGCACGCGGAACACGGCGGCCAGCAGGCGGGCAATTCGTTCCAGCCCGGCCAGCAGGTGGCGGACACCGATTTCCAGACGGCACAGACCTCCGAGACGGCGGGACACTTTGACGTGGACACCCAGGATATCATGCGGCAGATCATGGACTACATGAGGATCCAGGTGAGAGCGGATCTGTCCAGCCTGGAGATGCAGCTTCATCCCGCGAGCCTCGGCACACTGCAGATCAGCGTGGCGGCAAAGGGCGGCGTGATCACGGCGAACTTTGTGGCGCAGAACGAGGCGGTGAAGGCGGCGCTGGAAAGCCAGATGGTGCAGCTCAAGGAGAGTTTTGCGGAGCAGGGCGTCAAGGTGGAGGCCATCGAGGTCACGGTCCAGACCCACGAGTTTGAGCAGAATCTGGAGCAGGGCCGGGAGAGAGGACAGAACCCGTCCGCAAGGGGACAGAGAAACCGGAGACTGCGCTTTGACGCAGGCCTGTCCGAGGAGGAGCTGGAGGCGCTTCCCCAGGAGGAGCTCGCGGCACAGAGGATGGCCGCCAGCGGAAGCACGGTGGAATACACCGCGTAGAGCATCACAGCAGAAAACTTACAGGAAAGGAGAAAGAAAATGGCATTGATACAGCAGGTTGAGGACGGAAAGCTGGTAGAGAGCGCGTCCCAGGCTTCCCTAAGCGACGAGAAGAAGGCCGGCAACAACGGCATGGACAAGGACGCCTTTCTGCAGCTTCTGGTAGCGCAGATGCAGTACCAGGATCCCTTGGAGCCCACCTCCAACACGGAGTACATCTCCCAGTACGCACAGTTCTCCCAGGTGGAGCAGATGCAGAATATGGCGGGAAGCATGGATCTGATGAGAGCCAGCGGCCTGGTGGGACAGGAGGTATATGTAAAGACCACCAATTCTTCGGGAGATGTGGACTACGTGCGCGGCAAGGTGGACTATGTGGTGTACGAGAACGGCAAAGCCTATGTGGCCATCGACGAGGCTCTGTACTCCCTGGACGATGTGGACACCATTGCGGATTCCGCATATATGGCAGCCTACGACAAGGCGCTCGACTTCAACATTCGGGTCAATAAGCTTCCCAACATCCACGGGGTGGATATGAGCTGGGCAGCGGAGATCGACGATCTGGAGAAGACCTATAACGAGATGTCCGACTACGAGAAGGGCTTTGTGGCCAAGGATGTGGCGGATAAGGTGAAGAAGTACGTGGATAAGCTGAAGGAGCTTCGCGCTGCGGCCGGAGAAAATGACGACGCCGGCACCGTGGAAGGGGAAGGCGACGTCGAGGACGAGGGCGATGTGGAAGGCGGCGATCAGCCCTAGGACGGCCGGAAGAGAAGAGGACAGGAGAAGGAGTTGAGAGATATGGAGATTTCCAAGAATACTTTCCTTTCCATCGATCAGCTTGCGGACCGGATCCAAAGCAAACCCAAAACGGATGGTGCGAAGACCACGGAGGGTCTTTCCTTCCAGGAGATCTTGGCACAGAAGTCGGAAGGTGGCACCGGTTCCCTCAGACTTTCCAAGCACGCGGCAAACCGTCTGAGCGACAGAGGCATCGAGCTGAGCGCGGACCAGTGGCAGCGGCTTGAGGGCGGAGCCAGAAAAGCTGAGCGGAAGGGGATCAGAGATTCCCTGGTCATTGTGGACGATCTGGCGTTTATCGTGAACGTGCCGAACCAGACCGTCGTCACCGCAATGGACAGCACACGGACAGATGAAAATGTATTCACAAACATAAACGGAGCGGTCATTATGTAGCCGGACCTTACAGGAGGTTATCCGTCTTCCGAATGACAGAGGAGGACACCGTTCCGGACTGGATTCAGATTAGGAGGAACAAGCACTATGATGAGATCACTTTTTTCTGGTGTGGCAGGACTGAAGACCCACCAGACCAAGATGGACGTTATCGGTAACAACATTGCAAACGTGAACACCGTTGGATTTAAGTACAGCTCCATCGTGTTCGGCGATCTGATGAGCCAGACCACCCAGAAGGCCAGCGGCGCGAACGCGGCTACCGGCACCGGCGGTGTGAACGCGAGACAGATCGGTCTGGGCGTGAGATCGGGCGCCATCAATATGGCGATCACCCAGCAGGGCGCCAGCCAGTCCACCGGCAACGCCTTCGATATGAGAATCGACGGGGAGAATTTCTTCGTGGTGAGCGACGGCATTTCCAATTACTTTACCAGAGACGGATCCTTCTACGTGGACGGCGCGGGCAACCTGGCTATGACCAGCACGGGCTACAACGTGATGGGATGGCTCGTGGATGATACCACCGGCGAGATCACCAAGGACACGGTGACCGCGCTGCGCATCATGAGCACCGCCAACATGACCTATCCCCCTGAGGCTACCTCCCAGGGAACCATCGCCGGCATCCTCGACAAGAACGATACCGACGTGACCAGCGCCAACGGCAAGGTGGTCAACTTAAACTTCTACGACGCTCTGGGCTACAGCTATACCGCCAAGATCGTGTTTAAGAAGTCCGATTCCGAGCACGGAAACGAGTACAGCGTGGAGCTGGATAAGATCCTGGACTCCGAGGGCAACGAGGTGGAGATTCCGGAGGATGCGGCGGAAGCGCTGCTCGGTATGGCAAATTCCACCCAGAAGAAGGCGACCGTGCTGCAGCTTGGGACGGGATACAAGTGGAACGGACAGGAGTTACAGGATTCCGAGGGCAATGCCATTGTGTCCCTGGCCAATATCACGAACTGGGACGACCTGGATGCGGCTTCCAACTACACGGATGCGGAAGGGAAGATCTGGACCAACGGAGAGATCCTCGATGAGGTTGCCAAGGCGTACGGCTACGAGGGCTCTACGGAGAGCTTCTTAAATCTTGCGCAGATTGCGGATGACGGCAGCGCCACCAAGGTCCTGGATATGCTCGAGACGGATCTGGCTAATTTTTCGACGAACACGGCTGCAGAGGGCGGCATGGAGTTAAACGGCCGCGTGTACGAGGGGACTTCCATCTCCTTCGACTATGAGACCGGTAACTTTAACGGCATAGGAGGCGTGGCGACCCAGACCACCTCCATCCTGAGGCTCTCCCAGCTGGGCGGCAACTTCTCGGATATCACCGTTGACTTCTCCGGAATCGGCAACTGGAACAATGCCGGCACCTCCACCGTGGCGGCGGATGCGGGCATCGAGGCCGACAGCGGAGCGGTGCTGGGCGCAGGACGGCCCCTGGGCAAGATGATCGGTCTATCCGTGCAGACCAACGGCATGATCTACGCCACCTATGACAACGGCATGACCAAGCTTCTGTGCCAGATCGCCACCGCAAGCTTCCCCAACGCCTCCGGTCTGGAGAAGCAGGGCAACAACCTCTACGCCTCCACCTTAAACTCCGGAGAGTTTGACGGAATCGGCGTGGACGTCACCGCAAACGGCGGCAATATTTACACCGGCGAGCTGGAGATGAGCAACGTGGACCTGTCCACCGAGTTCACCGAGATGATCACCACACAGCGTGGTTTCCAGGCAAACAGCCGTATCATCACCGTGTCGGATACCTTGCTTGAGGAATTGACAAATCTGAAGAGATAAGATAGAATAGGATAAGGGACGGAAGACCTCCGTCCCTTAATTCTGTATGGGGTATCCGCGTACAGGCGAAAGTAAGAACATATCACAAAAATAACAGGTAAATTTTGTTAATTGTGCTGAAAATTCACACTTTTTTGGGAGGACGGAGGGTGCCATATGATAGAGGTCACCAAGATAAACGGCGTAAAAATACTGGTGAATCCGCATTTGTTTGAAGTTGTGGAAGAGACGCCGGACACAGTCATCACTCTCACGACCGGCAGAAAAATAATTGTAAAAGAAAGTAGACAAGAGATAAAAAATCTTGTAAAATTGTATAGAAAGGATATTCTTGCAGAGTAGTTCCTAAATAGAAATGCAGAATGGTTAGGTGATTGTTGTGGATTTAGCTTCCTTGCTTGGTATGATCATATGCTTCGGCATGTTGGCGTTCGGTATTATTACTTCCGCAGGTGTTGAGCATATGTACTATTATTTGGATCCCGCTTCCGCCATCATTACCTTCGGCGGCGCGTTTGCGGCTATCCTCACCTCCTACAGCTTGCAGGATTACATAGCGGGGCTTAAGAGCATTACCCTGATCTTCAAGGCTCCGGCCATGAATACCTCGGATATGATCAAGAAGATTATCGACCTTTCCAATATCGCCAGAAAGGAAGGCCTTCTGTCTCTGGAGGAGGCGGCGGCCGACCTGGATGAGCCTTTTTTGAAGAAGGGGATCCTTCTGGTGGTGGACGGTACGGATCCGGATCTGGTGCGGGCCATCATGGAGACGGAGATGACCTGTGTGGACGACCGGCATAAAAAGTTTGCGGGCTTCTGGGAGGCCATCGCCTCCATGGGCCCTGCCTGGGGTATGATCGGTACCCTGGTAGGTCTGGTAAATATGCTTTATAACATGGAGGATGCCAGCGCCATCGGACCGGCAATGGCCGTGGCCCTGATCACCACCCTGTACGGCTCCCTGCTGGCCAACTGGATCTGTACGCCCACGGCGAATAAGCTGAAGGCGGACAACGCCATCGAGATGCAGCAGAAGGAAGTCATGATCGAGGGACTTTTGTCCATACAGGCGGGGGAGAACCCCCGAGTGATCGAGGAGAAATTAAAATCCTTCCTCGCTCCCAAGGACAGGGAGACCGCCGGTGAAGAGGATGCGGGAGGTGAAGAGTAGTGGCAAGGAAGAGAGAGGAGACGCCACCGCCCGGGTCGCCGGCGTGGATGTCCACCTTCAGCGATCTGATGAACCTGCTGCTGTGCTTCTTCGTTATGCTGTTTTCCATGTCCACGATCGACGAGGCGAAGCTGAGCGAGATCGTGGCTTCTATGACCAGCTCCTTCAGTATTTTCAGCGGAGGCGCCACCGCCATAGGCGACGGGATGTTGATCAGCAACGGCGTCAGCCAGCTGAACGAGCTGAGCGAATTTATCAACAGCACCGGAGCGGCTGCGGATTCCAGCCAGGATACGCAGAATCTGGAAAAGTATGACAACGATCCCCAGGGGCTGAAGGAGAAGCTGGAGGAGCAGAACCTCCAGGCCAACGAGCGGATGGCGGAGGCCGTGGCGGAGACCGTGGCGGAGAACAATCTGTCCGAGCAGGTGGAGGTCAGCTTCACGTCCCAGTATGTGGAGCTTACGATGAAGGGCGGCCTTTTGTTTGACTCCGGAAGCGCGGAACTGAAGGAGGATTCCAAGGGGGTGCTGGATAAGGTAGGGCAGATCCTGATGCGCTACAGCAGCGGCCTGATCGAAATCGAGGGGCATACGGACAACGTTCCCATCAGCAGCTCGCGCTATCCCAGCAATGAGGAGTTAAGCAGCGCAAGAGCCCTGGCGGTGTTCTATTATCTGACGGATACCACCACGCTGGATCCCATGAATCTGAAACACGCGGGCATGGGGGAGAGAACTCCCATCGCCGACAACTCCACGGAGGAGGGGCGAAGCAAAAACCGCCGCGTTGAGATCCGTATTTACAACGGCGTCATGTGAGAGACGCCGGAAAAATAAGAAAGGCATGGATAGGACAAAATGAAAAAAAATCTACTGACAGTGCTAATTTTGGCTCTGGTGATCGTAAATATTGTGCTCTCCGCTATCACAATGTTCAGTGTGACCAGCACCAACAGCAAGACGGCGCAGCTGGTGAGCAACATCGGCACGGTGCTGGATCTGGAGCTGGCGCCTCCCGGACAGGAGGCGGAGCCGCAGGTTTCCCTTGCGGACACGGAGGTCTTTGACTTAGGATCCCTGACGATGCCTCTGCAGATGGATCCGAACGGCGAGCAGAAATATCTGCAGTGCAGTCTCTCTCTGTCCGTCAACAAGAAGCATGACGACTACAAGGCTTACGGAAGCGCCGAGAAGATGACCGCCAACGCCAGCCTGATCAAGGATGCCGTCAGCACGGTGGTGGGAAATTATACGGTGGAGCAGTGCACCAACGACAGAGACAGCCTGAAGGCGGATATCCTGAAGGCGGTACAGGATTTGTACGGTTCCGATTTCGTATATCAGGTGGCTATCAGCGATGTGAAGATTGGCTGATGATTGTCCATAAAAAGTATAACAGTGGGAGGTGAGCTTTTGTGGGCGAGGTTCTTTCACAGAGTGAGATAGACAACCTGCTTGCTGCATTGTCTACCGGCGAGCTGGACGTGGAGCAGATGAACGGGGAAGAGGAGAAGCAGGTCAAAAACTACGACTTCAGCCGCCCTACAAAGTTCTCCAAGGAGCATCTGAGAACGCTGGAATTTATCTTCGAGCATTACAGCCGTCTGGTCTCTACCAATCTTCCCGTCTATCTGCGGAAGAATGTGCAGGTGGAGGTGGCGAGTTCGGAGACGGTCACTTTCAGCGAGTTCTCCAACGCGCTTTTTAATCCGGCGATTCTGGGTATTGTAAATTTCGCGCCGTTAAACGGCGTTGTTATCATAGATCTTGCGACCAATCTTGGCTATGCCATGCTGGACAGAATGTTGGGCGGAAGCGGCGCTCCCCTGGAGAAAAGCAGAGATTTTTCTGAGATAGAGCTGATGATCATACAGAAGGTCATGGTAATGCTGACCCAGCATTTGAGGGAGCCGTGGAGAAACGTGATCGAGCTTTCTCCGGTTTTGAGCCGTATTGAGACGAACCCGCAGTTTGCGCAGGTGATTGCGCCGAACGATATGATCGCCATCGTCACGTTAAATATGAAGATCGGCGACGTGGAAGGGCTCATAAATGTGTGTCTTCCTTTCTTTACCCTGGAAGATGTCATGGATAAGTTGAACACCAAATTCTGGTTCTCCACCATGCAGGAGAATCGTGACGAGAATTATGAGGAATACATTGAATCGATGATTCGCAAGGTGGATGTGCCGATCAAGGCAGTGCTCGGCAAGAGCAGGATATCCGTGGCAGAGTTCCTCAATCTGCAGCTCGGAGACTGTATCCGGCTTGATTCCAAGGTGGATAATGACATGGATGTATACGTTGGCAACATCAGGAAATTTACGGCTCTGCCGGGCGCCAACGGGGACTCTTACGCTGTCCGGATTACATCGGTAGTCAGAGAGGAGGAGTAGAAAAATGGATGGAATGTTATCTCAGGACGAGATAAACGCACTGCTCAACGGTATGGATCTGTCGGGGGATGATTCCGCCGCGGAAGAGACCGCTGACGCTTCGGCAGGATCCGTTATAGATGACGATTTGTTGACGGCGGAGGACAAGGATGCGATCGGTGAGGTGGGCAACATCAGCATGGGGTCATCCGCGACCTCGCTGTACTCACTGGTCAACAGAAAGGTAAACATCACCACGCCGGTGGTAGAGCTGGCCACCTGGGACAGAATACTTGCAGACTACGAGAGGCCCTGTGTTTTTATTCAGATCAAGTACACCAAGGGTCTGGACGGCACCAACATCCTGGTGCTGAAGGAGCATGACGTGAAGGTCATCACCGACCTGATGATGGGCGGCGACGGCACCAACACGGACGGAGAGCTGGGCGAGCTGCATTTAAGCGCGATCTCCGAGGCGATGAACCAGATGATGGGAGCCGCGGCGACCTCCCTGTCCACCATGCTCCAGAAGATGATCGATATCAGCCCGCCGGATTCTTCCCTTTTGGATCTGAGCAAATTTTCGTCCGGCGCTGAAATCTCTCCCTTTTTGGGAGGAACCTTTGTAAAGATTTCCTTCCGTATGCAGATCGGCGATCTGGTGGACAGCTCCATCATGCAGCTGTACCCGGTAGAGTTCGCGAGAAGCATCGTAGACGTGTTCTACAAATCACAGATGGAGAACGTGGAGGTGGCTTCGGCGGCGCCTGCTCCGGAACCGGCTCCCGCACCCGCACCTGCCGCCGCTGCACCGGCTCCTGCTGCAGCACCCGCACCGGCTGCCGCAGCGCCCGCTCAAAATATGGGCGGCATGGATATGAGCGGTATGGGAATGGCGCCCCAGATGGGCATGAACCCTATGATGATGGGTATGGGGATGGCGCCTCAGATGGGCATGATGGGAATGCCGCAGATGAATATGCAGAATGTCAATGTTCAGCCTGCGCAGTTCCAGAGCTTTTCGAGCAATATGGGCAACTTTACGGGCCAGGAAAACATCGGCCTGATCATGGATGTGCCGCTGGAGGTCACGGTAGAGCTTGGCCGCACGGCAAAGTCCATATCCGAGATACTCAACTTTGCACCCGGTACGATCATTGAGCTCGACAGGATCGCCGGTGAACCGATAGATGTCCTTGTAAACGGCAAGCTGGTTGCCAAGGGCGAGGTAGTGGTCATCGAGGAGAGCTTCGGTGTCAGGGTGACAGAGATTATCAAGTAGCAGATTTTGAAAGGGAATTGCCAAGAAAAAGCTAAATGGAGGATGAATCAATGGCAAAGAATATTTTAGTGTGTGACGACGCTGCGTTTATGAGAATGATGATCAAGGATATTCTCACCAAAAATGGCTACAATGTGGCCGGCGAGGCGGAGAACGGCGCCAAAGCGGTGGAGAAATACAAGGAAGTCAATCCGGATCTGGTTCTCATGGACATCACCATGCCCGAGATGGACGGCATTGAGGCGCTGAAGGCAATCAAGGCTGTGGACGGCAACGCCAAGGTTATCATGTGTTCCGCCATGGGCCAGCAGGCGATGGTTATCGAGTCCATCCAGGCGGGCGCCAAGGATTTCATTGTGAAGCCCTTCCAGGCGGAGCGCGTTATTGAAGCGGTAAAGAAGGTCGTTGGTTAATGCTCATTTTGCTGACATCCGGTGACGGCTACCTGCAGTTTATCACGGTGTTGGTAGTTTTTGTTTTGGTGCTTGCGGTCACGGCCTTCACCACAAAGTGGATCGCCGACTATCAGAAGAAACAGGCTGTAAACGGCAATGTGGAGGTTGTGGAGACCGCCAGGCTGGGGAACAACAAGTGGATACAGATCGTGCGGATCGGAGAGAGTTATAAGGCGATCGCCGTCTGTAAGGACACGGTGACCTTGCTCGGAGAGGTGCCGAAGGAACAGATAAAAGAGGCAAATTTGGGCACTGAGGGCCTGAAATTTCGGGATCTGCTGGACAAGATGACAAAGAGGGATTCCGGTGACGGCAAGGAACCAAAGGACTGAGATACATGAACAGAAGTAAGCTTACCGGAAAAAGAATACTGACATTTATATGCCTGCTGATTACGGTGGGCATATTGTGGTTTCATGGAACGGTGGAAGTATCTGCCATTGGGACGACGGACCTGGAGCACACCGGCGACACGGAGCTCTCAACGGTGACGGAGCCGCCGGGAACGGCGGACACGCCGGAGGAGTTGAACCACCTGACCACGGAAAACATAGTGACCATATCGGTCAATGACGGGAACGGACAGATCAACGGCGCGCTGCGGATTCTGATCACGCTTACGCTCATCATGCTGGCGCCCACGATCCTCATTATGATGACGTCCTTCACCCGCATCTTGATCGTGCTGCACTTTACCCGTGCCGCGCTGAACACGCAGACGGCCCCGCCCAACCAGATCCTGATCGGACTGGCGCTGATCCTCACCTTCTTCATTATGGAGCCCGTGATCCATCAGATCAACGAGGAGGCGATCGTGCCCTTTGAGGAGGGGGAGATCGACCAGGAGGAGGCCCTTGAGCTGGGGATGGCTCCTTTGAGGGAGTTTATGGGACGCCAGACACAGGTGAAGGATGTGGATCTTTTTATGGGGATCGCCGGCCTGGAGTGGGACGGCGTGACGATCGACGATATTCCCAACTCCGTGCTGATCCCCAGCTTTATGATCAGTGAGCTGCGAATCGCTTTCTGGATCGGATTTATGATTTATATTCCTTTTATTGTGATAGATATGGTGGTGGCGTCCACCCTGATGAGCATGGGTATGATGATGCTGCCGCCCACCACGATCTCCATGCCGTTCAAGATTTTGTTGTTTGTCCTTGCGGACGGCTGGTCCCTGATCATAGGGGAGCTCGTGCAGACCTTTTATTGACGGGAGGGTAAGAAATGACGATCGAAGCGGTAATGGATATGACAAAGAGCGCTTTGTTTCTGGTGATCCAGGTGGCCCTTCCGGTGCTTTTGGTGTCGATGGCGATCGGTCTTTTGGTCAGTATCTTCCAGACCGTGACCTCCATCCAGGAGCAGACGCTGACCTTTGTGCCAAAGGTCATTGGGATCTTTCTGTCGCTGATGCTTCTCGGCAACTGGATGATGACCAGCATGGTGGAGTTTGCCACAAGCCTCTGGTCCAGCTTCAGCCTGTACGTTCACCGATAGTGGGAGAGACGCATGATTGACTATTCTTTTTCGATCTATGATTTAGAATATTTTCTGCTGATCTTTACCAGAGTCACCTGCTTTGTGTATATCGCTCCCTTTTTGGGGCTTAACAATGCGCCTGCCCGCGTGAAGGTGGCATTGAGCGTCTTTGTGTCGATCCTTTTGTATCAGGTTCTGACGCCGGCGGACGCGGTGGTCTACGACACGGTCATGGAGTATGCCGTGATCGTGGCGAAGGAGGCGATCGCCGGTCTGCTGATCGGCTTTGGGGCCAATATCTGCACGGCCATCATCAATTTTGCGGGCTCTGTGGTGGATATGGAGATCGGGCTCTCCATGGTGACCCTTTTGGATCCCACCTCTCGGGAGAACAGCAGTATCACAGGCGTGTTGTATCAGTATGCCTTTATGCTGATGCTGATCGCCAGCGGGATGTACCGTTATCTGATCGGGGCGCTGGCCGACACCTTTACGCTGATACCGGTGAACGGGGCGGTGTTCCACACGGATTCCCTCGTGGCTTCGATGACATCCTTTATGGTGGACTATATTGTGATTGGATTCCGGATCATTTTGCCGGTGTTTTGCTGCATCCTGCTCTTGAACGCGGTGCTGGGAGTCATGGTAAAGGTATCTCCGCAGATGAATATGTTTGCGATCGGGATCCAGTTAAAGATCACGGTGGGACTTTCTGTGATCTTTCTGACGGTGGGGCTTCTGCCCAACGCCGCCGAGTTTATCTACCGCGAAATGCAGGAAATGATGGTGTCCTTTATAGGAGGTCTCATGTGATTTTAGCGTATAACCTTCAATTTTTTGCCGATGGACAGGGCGGCGAGAAGACCGAGGAGGCCACCTCCAAAAAGCTGAGCGACGCCCGCAAGGAGGGCCAGGTTGCCAAGAGCAGGGAGATCGCCAACGGCTTCTGTCTGCTGGCGGTGTTTCTGGTGCTGCGCCTCTGGGCCGGCAATATGGGCACGCAGTTTATGGGCGTGTTCCAGTCCATCTACGGCCGCATACCGGAGGCGGTCACCTTCTGGCACGGGGAGATGCCCGAGCAGAACATGATAGCGATCTTCCGTCAGATGATGGTGGACGTGGTGATCATCATGCTGCCGGTGCTTTTGATCGGGCTTGCGATCTCCTTTTTGAGCGATGTGGTCCAGGTGGGCTGGAAGCCCACGGGGAAGCCGCTGACGCCCAAGATGAGCAAGTTAAACCCGATCTCCGGATTTAAGAAGATTTTTTCGGTCAACTCGGTGATGGAGCTGATAAAATCCATCGCCAAGATTGGACTGATCGCATATATCTGTTATAATTATCTGCGGGACAAGTGGCCGATTCTGTTTGAATTTTACGGGATGTCCCTGATGCAGTCGCTGCAGGTGATCCTGCGGACGGTCACGGATCTGGGGATCCGGATCTCGCTGTTTTATATGGTGATCTCCTTTGCGGATCTGGCCTACCAGCGGATCAAGTTCAAGCGCGACATGCGAATGACCAAGCAGGAGGTCAAGGACGAGTACAAGCAGCAGGAGGGAGACCCCCACATCAAGAGCAAGATCCGCCAGAAGATGCAGGAGGCGTCCAGGAGGCGCATGATGCAGGCCCTTCCCCAGGCGGATGTGGTCATCACCAACCCCACCCACTTTGCGGTGGCGATCAAGTATGACCCGCAGGTGGCGGATGCGCCCCTGGTCATCGCCAAGGGCGAGGACTATATGGCGGCCCGCATCAAAGAGGTGGCCAAGGAAAACCATATTGAGATCGTGGAGAACAAGCCGCTGGCGCGGATGCTCTACGCCAATGTGGACGTGGGACAGGCCATCCCGCCGGAGCTCTATCAGGCGGTGGCGGAGGTGCTCGCGTTCGTGTACCACCTGCAGGGAAAAGTATAGTACACCGGAAATACTAAGAAAGGAGAGTGAGTACGAATGAAGCTAAAAAAAGCCGACCTGGGCGTGGCGCTTTATATTATGGCGGCTATTGTAATGTTCATCGTACCGATCCCTTCGTGGCTTTTGGATATTCTGCTGGCGTTTAATATCTCCATTGCCCTGACGATCCTGTTCGGGGCGATGTTCAGCAAGGAAGTTCTGGATATGTCGTTCTTCCCCACCATGCTGTTGTTCACCACGATCTTCCGAATCGCCCTGAACGTGTCTTCCACAAGGCTGATTCTGCTCTACGGCGACCCGGGAAACGTGGTGCAGACCTTCGGACAGTTCGTGGGCGGCGGCAATCTGGTCATCGGCGCCATTATCTTTATCATACTGGTGCTGATCCAGTTTATGGTGATCAACAAGGGCTCCGAGCGTGTGTCCGAGGTTACCGCCAGATTCACCCTGGACGCTATGCCCGGTAAGCAGATGGCCATCGACGCCGATCTGAACACCGGAGCCATCAACGACGCGGAGGCAAAGAGGCGCCGTGACAAGATCCAGGAGGAGTCCAGCTTCTTCGGATCCATGGACGGTGCCGTGAAATACGTGAAGGGAGACGCGGTGGCAGGTTTGATCATCACGGTGATCAACATTGTGGGCGGCATTATCATGGGAGTGACCACCATGGGCATGGATGCCACAACCGCCCTGAACCATTTCGGCATCCTGACCATCGGCGACGGTCTGGTCAGCCAGATCCCCTCCCTGTTGATCTCCCTGTCCACCGGTATTCTGGTGACCAAGGGCAGCAAGGACGCGGACTTCGGCGGCGTCTTGATGGGACAGCTCTTCAGCATCCCCAAGGTTTTGTACCTGGTGGGCGGGATGCTCACGGTCCTGGGTCTGGTGACCGACTTAAACACGATCCTCTTTGTGGCCTTCGGCGTCGTCTTTATCGTTGCGGGGCGCAACATCGCCAGCACCATCGAGACGGCGAAGATCGAGCAGGAGGTGGACACGGAGGAGGCGGAAGCGGAGGAGATCCGCCAGCCGGAGAACGTAAACAGCCTGCTGCAGGTGGATCCCATCGAGTTAGAGTTTGGCTACGGCATCATTCCTCTGGCGGACGTCAACCAGGGCGGCGACCTTTTGGACCGCGTGGTCATGATACGAAGACAGATCGCGCTGGAGCTGGGCACGGTGGTGCCGATCATCCGTCTGCGGGACAATATACAGTTGAATCCGAACCAGTACATTATCAAGATCAAGGGGATTCAGGTGAGCGAGGGCGAAATCCTGTTCGACCACTATATGGCCATGAATCCCGGGTATGTGGAGGAGGAGATCACCGGTATTCCCACCTTCGAGCCCTCCTTCCATCTGCCGGCCATCTGGATCACGGAGGGGCAGAGAGAGCGCGCGGAGAGCCTGGGCTATACCGTGGTGGATCCGCCGTCCATCATTGCCACGCACCTGACCGAGATCATAAGACAGCACATTGCGGAGCTTCTCACCCGCCAGGATGTACAGAGCCTCACAAACAACCTGAAGGAGAACAATCCTTCCCTGGTGGAGGAGCTGGTTCCGAAGCTTCTGGGCCTGGGCGAGATCCAGAAGGTGCTGCAGAACCTTCTGCGGGAGGGCATCTCCATACGGGATCTGCTCACGATCATGGAGACGCTTGCGGACTACGCGCCCTCCACAAGGGACACCGATATTCTGACAGAATACGTGCGTCAGAGCCTGAAGCGCGCCATCTCCACCAAGTACTTCCCGCCCAATGAGACCACCAGCGTGGTGACGCTGGATCCCAAGGTGGAGCAGGAGATCATGGGCAGCGTGAAGCAGACGGAGACGGGAGCGTTTCTGAACATCGATCCCGCCCGCGCCAAGTCGATCATCGACTCCGTGGGCAACGAGATCAAGAAGCTGGAAAATCTGGGCAAGAATCCGATCGTGATCACGTCCCCCATTGTGCGCATGTATTTTAAACGCCTGACGGAGGATTATTTCAGGGATCTGGTGGTGGTGTCCTACAACGAAGTGGAATCAAACGTTGAATTACAGTCAGTTGGGATGGTGACAGCATAAATGATTATCAAAAAATACCTTGGAAAAACAGAGGAGGAGGCCGTTGCGGCGGCCAAGAAGGAGCTGGGCGAGGGCGTCGTCGTCATGAATGTGAAGGAAGTGAAGCCCAAGGGGATGTTTGCGGCCTTTAAGAGCAGGCAGTTCGAGGTCACCGTTGCCAAGGAGGACGACAAGGAGGCTCTGAAGCCGGCGAAGAGAGAGGTAGCGCCTGCCGCGCAGACGGTATCGTTTTCCATGAAGCAGGAGCCCCAGCCGGAGAAGGCCCCAACGGTGAGGGATCTGGAGAGGGCGGGCATCAGCCTTAATTCCAAGAATATTGAGCGCAAGCTGGACAGTCTGCAGAGCCTTCTGGAGACCCAGCTGAAAAAGGAGGAGGAGACCGCGGAGAGCGCTGCGGCGCAAAAGGGCGAGCCGGAAAAGGCGGAAAAAGCTCCGGAGGTCCAGGAGCCGCCGGAGAATCCGGAGCTGGACAAATTCCTGAAGCTTCTCTACAACACCATGCTGGAGAATGAGGTGGACGAAAAGTACGCCAACCAGATCATGGAGGATGCGGACCGGAACAAGAAGCCCAATATTCCCTTCGATTACATTCTGGCAAATATCTATCAGAAGATGGTTTTGAAATTCGGCAAGTCCGAGGGGATCACCCCCGCGGCCAAGGGACCCAAGATGGTATTTTTCTTAGGGCCCACCGGCGTGGGCAAGACCACCACCATCGCCAAGGTGGCGAGCAGCTTTACCATGGAGGAGAAAAAGAAGGTCGCCCTCCTCACCACGGACACGTACCGCATTGCGGCGGCGGAGCAGCTGCGCACCTACGCCAACATTCTGGAGGTGCCCTTCCGGGTGGTGTACACGGAGGAGGAGCTTGCGGAGTCGCTGCAGAACTTTAAGGATTACGATTATATTTTTGTGGATACGGCGGGACACTCCCACCAGAACAGGGAGCAGCTGGAGAAGATGAAGGGCTTTCTCAAGGTCGCGGAGGGGCAGGTGGAGTACCAGGTGTTCCTCGTGCTGTCCGCCGCCACCAAGTACAGGGATCTTCTGCGGATCGCGGAGAGCTACAAGGAGATCGCGGACTACGAGCTGATCTTTACCAAACTGGACGAGACTACCACATGGGGCAGTATCATGAACCTGAAGCTGCAGACGGACACCACCATCGCCTATGTCACCTGCGGACAGAACGTGCCCAACGACATCGAGCGCTTCAATCCGCAGAAGACGGTGAAGCAGCTTTTGGGCGGTAAGAAGTAGCGCGTGTCAGGACGAAAGGACCCGTAAAATGGAGGGGTATATGGATCAGGCAGAACAATTACGAATTATCAAGGCAAGTCAGCAGTCCAAGCCTCTTGCACGGGTGATCACGGTCACCAGCGGCAAGGGAGGGGTTGGAAAATCCAATACGGCCATCAACCTGGCGGTGCAGTTTCGCAAGCTGGGCCGGAAGGTGATCATTCTGGATGCGGATTTCGGTCTTGCGAATATAGAGATCATGTTTGGCGCCGTGCCGAAGCACAACCTGTATGATCTGATCTATCAGGGCAAGAGCATCAAGGATATCATCACCTGGGGGCCCATGGAGGTGGGATTTATCTCCGGCGGCTCCGGCATTGCGGGAATGTCCAATCTGAGCAGGGACTACTTAAACTATATCATACAGAATCTTACGGAGCTGGATGCCATCGCCGATATCATTATCGTGGACACGGGAGCCGGCATTGCGGACGCGGTGTTGGAGTTTTTGGTGGCGAGCGGCGAGATCCTTCTGGTGACTACGCCGGAGCCCGCGTCCATCACGGACGCGTATTCCCTCCTGAAGGCGATGTACCGGCATCCGCGCTATCGGGAGACGGACACCAAGGTGAAGATGATCGCCAATCGGGTGGACAGAGTGCAGGAGGGGGAGGTGCTCTACCAGAAGCTCAACGCTGTGGTGGAGCGGTATCTGAAGATCCCCATGACCTATCTGGGGAGCGTGCCCCAGGACGGGCAGCTCATGAGGGCGGTGATGCAGCAGACGCCGGTCTCCATCCAGAACCCGCTGGCAAAATCCAGCCTGGCATACGAGCAGATCGCCCGCAGGCTCCTCGGCAAAGAGGAGGAGGAGAGGCAGCCCAAGAGAGGGATGGCGGCGTTTTTTTCGCATATTGTGGCAAGAAGATAATAAGATGATAGATAGAAATAAAATCATGGGAAGGTGGGATGGATATGCTTTCCAAATTTATCAGTGAAGGGGACCGGATCGAGCTGCAGTCTCTGGACCGGAAGCCGGACACCCTGCATACGGAGGAGCCCCAGAAGATCTACCACAGCCGGGTGATCACCATACTGTCGGAGGACTCCCTGGAGATCTCCATGCCGATGGAGCAGACCAAGCTGATTCTGCTTCCGGTGGACGGGGAGTACGATCTGGTCTTTTATACGGAGGGGGCCCTGTACCAGTGCTTTGCCAGGATCATAGACCGTTACAAGAGCAACAACGTCTATATTCTTGTGGTGGAGCTGACCAGCAATCTGAGGAAATACCAGCGTCGGGAATACTACCGCTTCAGCTGTGTCCTGGAGATGAACGCCAGGACGCTGCAGGAGGAGGAGATCCAGGCCATTGAGGAGAGGGCGCCCCTGGAGCTTCAGCCCAACCTGCCCATCAAGCGGAGCGTCATCGTGGATATCAGCGGGGGAGGGCTTCGTTTCATCTCCTCCCAGCGGTATGAGCCGGACAGCCTGATCTACTGCGGCTATCAGCTTTTGAAGGACGGGAAGCGCAAGCAGTACGAGGTGGTGGGCAAGGTGCTGGCGGTGAAGGAGCTGGAGAATAAGCCGGGCACGTTTGAGCACCGCGTACAGTACTATAATTTGGACGTTCGGACCAGAGAGGAGATCATCAAGTTTATTTTTGAGGAAGAGCGCAGGAGCCGGAAAAAGGAATAGGCAAATAAAACAGCATGGTGAGGGGTAATCATGGCGAAAAAAATTTTAGTAGTAGATGATTCTGCACTCATGAGAAGAGTGCTGTGTGATATAATCAATAGTGATACAAGATTCCAGGTTGTCGACAAGGCGACCAACGGTCTGGAGGCGTTTGACCTGATCAGCAGGAATCCGTACGACGCGGTGGTCCTGGATGTGAACATGCCCCGTATGAACGGGCTGGAGCTCATGCGGAAGCTGCGCAAGTACAAGATTCCCGTCCGAATCCTGGTGGCGAGCACGGACACGAGGGAGGGCGCCAAGACGACGCTCGATGCTCTGGAGCTGGGAGCGCTGGATTTCATACATAAGCCGGACAATGCCGCGGACTGTCGCGTGGACACCTTCAAGGACCATCTGCTGGAGCTTTTGAGCGTGGTGGTGAGCAGTTCCATTCCCGCCTATGAGGCGCCGGAGAAGCAGGAGCAGCAGACGCAGACGGACCGCAAGGTGGTGGACATCATGCGGAAAAGCGCGGGGAAGGTGCCGGGCAGGAAGCTGGTGGCCATCGCAAGCTCCACGGGCGGCCCAAAGGCCCTGCAGTCCGTGATCCCCAAGCTGCCGGCCCAGCTGGACGCGCCGGTGCTTCTGGTGCAGCACATGCCCAAGGGATTTACCGCATCCCTGGCGGAGCGCTTAAACGGGATCAGCGAGGTGACGGTGAAGGAGGCCGACGACGGGATGGAGTTAGAGTGCGGCACGGTGTATATCGCCAAGGGCGGGAGGCACATGAACGTGCAGATGTCGTCCGGCGGCCGCTACACCATCCGTCTGTCGGACGAACCCAACCGAGAGGGCGTAAAGCCTTGCGCCAACTATATGTATGAGTCCCTCATGGACAGCAGCTTCGACAATATTGTCTGTGTGGTGATGACCGGCATGGGAGCGGACGGCACGGAGGGCATCCGGAATCTGGAAAGCAAAAAGAAGGTGTATGTGATCGCCCAGGATCAGGAGAGCTCCACCGTGTATGGTATGCCGAAGAGCATCGTGGGCGCGGGCCTGGCGGATGAGACGGTCCCCCTGGAGAAGATCGCGCAGGAAATTATTTTACGCGTTGGTGTCAAAAACGGATAACGTTTTACCAATGATGTATAGGCCCTTTTGGGCGGAATGGAGGCAAAAATGGACGTAAGCCAGTATCTTGAGATTTTTCTGGATGAGACAAAGGAGCATTTGCAGAATCTGAACACACAGATTCTGGAGTTGGAGTCGGACCCTGAGAGTATGGACACGGTCAACGAGATCTTCCGTGCGGCGCACTCCCTGAAGGGTATGGCGGGCACCATGGGCTACAAGCGTATGCAGAACCTGACCCACGATATGGAGAACGTGTTTTCCGAGGTGCGAAACGGCAACATCAAGGTACAGCCGGACATGATCGACGTGCTGTTCCAGTGTCTGGATGCTCTGGAGGAATACACCAACAATATCCAGTCCTCCGCCGACGAGGGTACAAATGACAATGAGCCGCTGATCAAGCAGCTAAACGATATTTTGAACGGAGAGAAGGGCGGAGATGCCGGCGGGCAGAAGCCTGCCGCTGCCAAGGAGGCGCCCAAGGAGGCCGCGTCCGCTGAGGGAGGCGAGAAGTGGAACAACATTCTGCTGGACGAGAGCCAGATCAGCGTGATCAACGAGGCCAAGAATCAGGAAAAGGGCGTATTCGGCCTGACCGTGGAGGTGCAGGAGTCCTGCATCCTGAAGGCGGCGAGGGCCTTCCTGGTGTTCAAGGCGCTGGAGGAGAAAGGCGAAATCCTGGTGTCCGATCCCAGCGCGCAGGACGTGGAGGACGAGAAATTTGACAGGGATTTCACCCTGGTGGTGGTGTCGGAATCGCCTCTTGAGGAGCTGATCAAGGCGGCCTCCAACGTGTCCGAGATTGCAAATGTGGTCGGCGCGCCCTTAAATCTGGAGGAGAATAAGAATATCAAGGCGGCAGAGGCGGCGGAAGCAGCCGAGGCCGCAAAGGAAAAGGAGAAGGAGAAGGCGCCTGCGGCACCCGCTCCCGCACCGGCCAAGAAGAAGGAGGAGCCCAAGGCTGCGGCCGCCGGAAATACGGGGGAGAAGAAGGTATCCAAGCCCGTCGTGAACCGCACGGTCCGCGTGGATATCGAGAAGCTGGACGGCCTGATGAATCTGGTCAGCGAGCTGATCATTGCGAAAAACTCTCTGGTGTCCGCATCCAGCCAGGGGGAGAGCGGCACCACCAGCGCCGCGTTCAACGAGCAGATCGAGTATCTGGAGAGCGTTACCACCAACCTGCATGAGTCCGTGATGAAGGTGCGAATGGTTCCCATTGAGAGCGTTGTGGCGAAGTTCCCCCGCATGATCCGCGACCTGTCCAAGACCCTGGGCAAGAAGATGGAGCTGTACATGACCGGTGAGGAGACGGAGCTGGACCGCACCGTGGTGGATGAGATCGGCGATCCCCTGATGCACCTGCTGCGAAACTCGGCGGACCACGGACTGGAGTCCGCGGAGGTTCGTGCCGAGCGCGGGAAGCCGCCTGTGGGCTCGATCTTCCTCGACGCTTATCAGGACGGCAACAACGTCGTGATCGAGGTTCGGGACGACGGCAACGGCATCGATGTGGATGCCGTCAGAAACAAGGCCATCGAGCGCGGCACCATCACTCCGGAGCAGGCGGTGAATATGTCCGACAAGGAGATTATCAACCTGCTGTTTTTGCCCAGCTTCTCCACGGCGAAGCAGGTGACCGACATCTCGGGACGAGGGGTTGGCCTGGACGTGGTACGCTCCAAGATCGAGGCGTTGAGCGGCGAGGTTGAGGTAAAGAGCGAACTTGGCGTGGGGAGCACCTGGACGATCCGGCTGCCTCTGACGCTGGCCATCATCCAGGCGTTGATGGTGGTAGTCGGCGGCGAGAAATACGCCATCTCCCTGGGTTCCATCGAGACCATCGAGACCATCGAGCCCAACGATATCAAGCTGGTGCAGAATGAGGAAGTGATCAATCTGCGCGGCACGGTGATCCCTCTGATCCGGCTTTCCGAAGTGCTGGATGTGGAGAGCACCACGAGCCCGGGCGAGAGTCTGGTGTCCGTGATCGTGAAGAAGGGAGACAAGCTGGCCGGCCTGGTGATCGACGAGCTGCTGGGACAGCAGGAGATCGTTATCAAGTCTCTCGGAAAATATATCAAGAAGTGCAAGTTTATCAGCGGTGCAACCATTCTGGGCGACGGCGAGGTGGCGTTGATCCTGGATGCCAACGCTTTGATTTAAGGAAGGGAGAGAGACGCGATGGAACAGCTGAATACCACAAAAAATACAGATTTGGATCTTATGGGAGATGAGAGAAAGGTTGCGGTTGAGACGCTGCAGTTTATCGTGATCAGCGTCGGCGAGGAGCAGTACGGGATCGACATCCGCTACATTGACAATATTGTGCGGATGCAGCATATCACCCGGGTGCCCAAGGTTCCCGCTTACCTGAAGGGCGTGATCAACCTGCGCGGGGAGGTGATCCCCGTCATGAGCATCCGCCTGAAGATGGGGCTGGACGCGGACGAGATCACCCGCGCTACCCGTATCATCATCCTGAGATCGGAGATGGAGGGCAATGTGGGCGTGATCGTGGACGAGGTGAAGGAGGTCGTGACCCTTCCCGTGGACGAGATCGAGAAGGTTTCCCACGAGGCCAAGGGCGGCAAGCCCGTGTTTATCTCCGGCATCGGCAAGCACAACGGAGAGCTGATCTCTCTTCTGGATCTCAGCTCCATTTCGCTGGAAGAGAACGAATAATGTCTTAGGTTACAGTCAATAAGGAGATTATCTCATGGCAGAGCTTAGCTTAGAGCAGGTCACAGAAAGCTACTATGACGTGTTGCGGGAAATAGGAAACATTGGAGCGGGGAACGCAATGACGGCGCTCTCCCAGATGCTCCAGTGCAAGGTGGATATGAAGGTGCCTCAGGTGAAGCTGCTGGAATTTTCTGAGGTAGGAGCCTTGATGGGCGGCGAGGAACAGATTATGGTCGGCGTCCTTCTTGGCGTGGAGGGAGACATCACGGGAAGCATGATGTTTCTGGTGGAGCAGAAGAGCGCGAAGCATCTGATCAATAAGATCATGATGGGAATGGCCACGGAGGGAGATACGTTCTCGGAGATGGAGCTGTCCGCTATGCAGGAGGTCGGCAATATCATCACGGGCGCGTACTTAAACTCCCTTGCCACGCTGACAAATCTCAGCATTGTGCCCACTCCCCCCGCCCTTACGGTGGATATGGCGGGCGCGATCCTCAGTGTTCCCGCCATTGAATTTGGTATTTTCGGAGACAACATTCTGCTGATCCAGTCGCAGTTTTTTGATGAGATGGAGATCGACGGGTACTTTATCCTGATTCCGGATGTAGACTCCTACAGTAAGATCCTTTCTTCTCTCGGTATGCCTGTATAGGGGCGAAGAAGGCTCGGAGGGATGGGAGAGGGAGTATAGCTATGAGTGAGATAATTAAAGTGGGAATGGCGGATCTAAAGACCTGTCTGAGCCCCAATGGCGTGACCACGCTGGGGCTTGGCTCGTGCGTGGGGATCGCGCTCAGGGACCCCGTCAACAAGGTCGGCGGGCTGGCGCATATTATGCTGCCCGATTCTACCGCCATTCGTAATTCGCAACAGAATATTGCCAAGTTTGCCGACACCGGCATCGAGGAGCTGGTGCGCCAGATGGAAGCGCTGGGCGCCAGGAGAAACCGCATTGTGGCCAAGATCGCAGGCGGGGCCACCATGTTCCAGTTCCAGGGTCGCACGAACAGCGTGATGCAGGTGGGGGAGCGGAATGTGGAGGCCACCAGAAAGAAGCTGGGCGAGCTGAAGATCCCGATCCTTGCGGCAGATACCGGCGCCAATTACGGAAGGACGGTCATCTTTTATCCGGAGACGGGAGATTTTCATATCCGAGCGGTAGGGAAAGCGGAGTCGGTGATCTGAGATGGCCAAATGGATTGGAAGACGGGTGTGACATGAACAGAAAAAATATGCCTTTGCTGTTGATGCTGGTAGCCGGAGCGGTTACCTGCGTGATAACGTTTATCAATGATTTTCCCATGCTCGAGAGGCTTGTTACGCTGCTGATCGTGCTGCTTGTCTTTTATTTTCTCGGAAGCCTCATGAAGTGGGCGCTGGATTACTTCGATCAGCAGAATCAGGAGAAGAGCATGGAAGAGGGAGAGGTCGTAGAGAAGGACACGGATGTCGAGGTGGAAGACGTAGAAAAGCCAGAGAGTGAAGAATAATCCCATTTGACGGAGGTTGCCTGGATGTCCATGGACGAGACCGAAAGAAAAAAACTGTTAGAAGAATATGCCAGAGAGAAGACTCCGGAGTCCAGGGAGAAACTGATCTTAGAGTACGCGCCCCTGGTAAAGGTGGTGGCCGGACGCCTGAGTATGTATCTGGGATATAACGTGGAGTATGAGGATCTGGTCAGCTATGGGATCTTTGGGCTGATCGATGCCATCGACAAGTTTGACTGCTTCAAGGAGGTAAAGTTTGAGACCTACGCCAGCCTCCGGATTCGGGGGGCGATCCTGGATCAGATCCGCAAGATGGACTGGATCCCCAGGACGATCCGCCAGAAGCAGAAAAGAATAGAAAACGTCATAAAGGAGATCGAACAGAACACGGGCCGCGCCGCCACAGACGAGGAGATCGCGAAGGCTCTGGGGATATCGGGGGAGGAGTTTTCGGAGTGGCAGTCGCAGATGAAGATTACCGGTCTGGTGTCTCTGAACGAATATATGGAACAGGGGAGCGATGTCTCCCAGGACTACAGCAGCTTTACCACCGCCCGATTTGAGAGTCCGGAGGAGCGTGTGGAGAAGAAGGAGCTTGTCAGGGTGCTCAAGGGGGCCCTGGCCCTTCTCACGGAGAAGGAACAGAAGGTCATCACGCTCTATTACTTTGAGGAGCTGACGCTGAAGGAGATCAGCAGTATTCTGGAGGTCTCGGAATCCCGCGTGTCGCAGCTCCACACCCGGGCGCTCCAGAAGATGAAGGAGAAGATGGGAAGCTACATGGGAATACTGACGGATAACTGAGGTGAGGAACCGATCTGAGGAAACGATCTGAAGAACTGATCTGAGGAACCGACCCGAGGGGAGAGGAGGGACGATATGCGCAACGGTTATTTTCAGCTGGTGAAGACAGAGAAGGGCTTCGGTGTGAAGCTGTTCCCTCCCCAGGACAATGGGGCCGAGATCCAGCTGATGGAGCTGATAAATTATCTTGACAGCAGGAAGATCGACTTCGATATGGCAAAGCTAAAGGCCGCGGTGGCGGAGAATCGGGAGACGGTGCTCGCCCTGGGGAATACGGAATGTCCCGAGACGGCAGAGTCCTACCAGCTTAAGATTTCCGAGGATACCATGAGCGCCACGGCGCGCTTTTATCCGCCCTCCGAGACCGGCGCACGGATGACGGAGGAGGAGTTTGTAAGGGATCTGCAGTATAAGGGGATCCGGTATGGCGTTCAGACAAAGCTTCTGCAGGCTTTTTTTCATTCCGCGGGAGTTTACTGTACGGACCTTGTGGTGGCGAAGGGGCTTCCTCCCCGCCACGGGACGGACGCCAGGATCGAGTATTATTTTAACACCGACATTCACGCCAAACCCGCCGTGAATGAGGACGGCAGCGTGGATTATTTTCATCTGAATGTGGTGAACCCCTGCAGGGAGGGAGAGGTGCTCGCCAGCCTGATACCGGAGGATCCGGGCGATTATGGCTGCAATATCATGGGCGGGCGCATCAAGCCCAGGGACGTGCGGAAGGCGGCGCTGAGATACGGGAACAATATCGCCATCTCGGAGGACCGCATCACGCTGACTTCACTGGTCAACGGCCATGTGTCCCTGGTGGACGGGACGGTCTTTGTGTCCGACGTCTATGAGGTGGAGAATGTGGACACCTCCACCGGCAACATTGATTTTAAGGGCAGCGTACAGGTGAACGGAAACGTCTCCTCCAACTTCTCGGTGAAGGCCAAGGGGAACGTTATCATCAACGGTGTCGTGGAGGGCGCATATATTGAGGCCGGCGGGGATATCATTATCGCCAGGGGCATGAACGGCATGGGCAAGGGAGTCTTAAAGGCCGGCAAGGACATTGTGGCAAAGTTTCTGGAGAACGCCACGGCGGAGGCCGAGGGCTATATCTGCACGGATTCCATCCTGCACAGCAACGTGTCCGCCGGAACGGAGATCACGGTCTCCGGCAAGAGAGGATTTATCACCGGAGGGCGCGTGCAGGCGGACGAGAAGATCGATGTGAAGACGCTGGGAGCGGTCATGGGGGCGTCCACCATTGTGGAGGTGGGGGTCAATCCCAAGCTGAAGGATCAGTATCAAAGACTCCAGAAGGAGATCGGGGAGATCGTAAAGGAGATCCGAAACGCTCAGCCGGTCATCGCAAACTTCACCCAGAAAAAGGCGAAGGGCGCGCGGTTTACGGAGGATCAGATCAAATATGTCCGCGAGACGGTTCTGCTTCTGGAGACGAAGAAGAAGGAGCTGGAGCAGAAGAACGAGGAGATGAAGGCGCTCCAGGAGAGCTTCTCCCCCGACAAGAAGGCCGTGGTCCTGGTGCGCGGGGAGGTGTATCCCGGGACGACCATCATTATCGGAGATGTCTCCACGGTGGTACAGAGCAACGTAAAATACTGCAGGTTTGAGAAGGTTGACGGCGACGTGAAGATGCTGCCGCTCTAACGCTTTCAGGATGGGAGGTCATGCGCTATGGCATTTGGATCCATTGAGATCGTCTCAATGACACGCACACAGGATTACACTACAATCAAGCAGAACCAGGACAACAAGCCGACGGTGGATCAGACCAATTTCAGCCAGCAGATGGACAAACAGACGGAGCAGATGACAAAGCAGGTCACCGGCAGCGATCAGGCGGATTGGTACAACCAGAAGCAGGACGCCAAGGAGAAGGGCAAAAACGAGTACCGCGGTGACGGCGGCAGAAAGCGCAAAAAACAGGATGCGCCGGATCGGGCGACCCGGAAGGACCGCGGCGGGTTTGATATAAAGATCTAGGGAGCGGGCGGACAGATGGGAGCATTGCAGATTGTCCTGCTGATTGCAGGGACTGTCATTTTCATATTGAGCTTTGTGATTCCGGTGACCAGAGAGGAGGTCTCGCAGGAGACCAGGGAGCTGGCCCAGGAGGAGATCAAACGGCTGGTGGCGCGGGAGGTGGAAGGCGTCAAGGATCACGTGGACAGCGTGGTGGGCCAGTCTGCGGAGGACGCCATGGAGAAGACGGAGCGGGAGCTGGAAAAGCTCTCCAACGAAAAGATTATGGCGGTGAGCGACTACTCGGATACGGTGATCTCCGAGATCCACAAAAATCACGAAGAAGTCATGTTTCTCTACGACATGCTGAACGACAAGCACACCAGCCTGAAAAACGCTGTGAGCCAGATCAACGAGACCGTCGGCCAGGTCAACGACATCGTGAAGAACGTGAAGGAGAGCAGGCGTGACGCGGAGGCCGCAGTGAGCAGATGGAAGCAGATCCAGCTGGAGAGCATGGACCGCCAGCAGGAGGATGCCGGCATCATGCGGATCACGAGAAGAAAGGAAGAGGCCGAGGCACAGCAGCTTTTGGCGAGACAGGAGGCGCTTCGTCTGGAGGAGGCGGAGAGAAGAGAGCAGGCCGCCCTGGCAAAAGCCTGGGAGCCGGAGCCGGCGGAGACGAGAGAGCCGCTGCCCCTGCCCTTGCCGGAGGAACCGAAGGCGCCTGTCTTAAGGACGGAGGTTCCGGAAGTCTCCGCCCCTGTGGCGGAGGCCGAAGAGGAGCAGGAGAGCGGGAACGACCGCATCCTCTCGCGCTACAAGCAGGGCAAGTCCACGGTGGCCATCGCCAAGGAGCTTGGGCTTGGCGTGGGGGAGGTCAAGCTGGTCATCGACCTGTACAAAAACCATGCGTGAGCAGCGTTTACATCGGAGGATGGAGAGAGCATGAAGTTGCGATATTATTTGCGGGGGCTGGGGATCGGCGTGACGGTCACCGCGTTGATCCTGGGGATTTCTGGCGGCAGGACAAAGCCCATGAGCGATGCGCAGATTCGGGCGAGGGCCGCCGAACTGGGCATGGTGGACGGTTCGGCCACGGTCCTTGGCAACCTGTCAACCGAATCGTCCGCGGAGGAGACCGGGGAAACCAGGGAGAACGGAACATCCCAGTCCGCTTCGCCCACGGAGGGGACCGGGGAGAATGGAGCGTCTCAGTCCGCTTCGCCCACGGAGGAGACGGGGGAGAACGGAGCATCCCAGTCTGTCTCGCCCACGGAGGGGACAGGGGAGAACGGAGCATCCCAGTCTGTCTCGCCCACGGAGGAGAATGGGGAGAATGGAGCATCCCAGGCCGCTTTGCCTGGGGAGGATAGGGACATTTTGGAGGGAACGCAGAATCCCCAGGGCTCGTCAACACAGCTTCCGACGGTGGAGACCGGGGACGGGGAGAGGGACAGCGTTGTCTTTACCATTCCCAGCGGAGCCGGTTCGGGCAGTATCAGCTATAGCCTGCAGGAGGCGGGGCTGGTGGAGGACGCATCCGTCTTTGACGCCTATCTGGGCGATAACGGCTACAGCCGGCGTCTCAGGGCGGGCACCTTTACGATCCCCGTGGGTGCGGAGATGGATGAGATCGCCCGCATCATCACAGGAGGATGAAAAAACCCCTTGCAAAGGGGGTTTTTTTATGGTATAATCAGACCGTTGTGACTATAAAACACGCGTCTCTATTTGCGGATGGTGTCCGGAAGGGGCGGCTGCCCGATCGGATTGTCCGCAGAAAAAACCGGTCCTTTGACGCGGGACGGGTTCGCGGCAGCGCGGAGGAGACGGCGGAAGATTTTAACCAAACGGAGGGAAAGACATGAGCGTTATTTCTATGAAGCAGTTACTTGAAGCAGGTGTGCATTTCGGACACCAGACCAGAAGATGGAACCCTAAGATGGCTCCCTATATCTTCACCGAGAGAAACGGCATCCACATCATTGATCTGCAGAAGTCTGTGGGCAAGGTGGATGAGGCGTACAAGGCGATTTCCGAGATCGCCGCACAGGGAGGCACCATCCTCTTTGTGGGCACCAAGAAGCAGGCCCAGGACGCGGTAAAGACCGAGGCAGAGCGCTGCGGTATGTATTATGTAAACGAGAGATGGCTGGGCGGTATGCTCACCAACTTTAAGACGATCCAGTCCCGTATCGCGAGACTGCACGCCATCGAGACCATGTCCGAGGACGGCACTTTCGACGTGCTGCCCAAGAAGGAGGTCATCAAGCTTAAGAAAGAGTGGGATAAGCTGGAGAAGAATCTGGGCGGTATCAAGAATATGAGCAGGATTCCCGATGCGATCTTTGTAGTGGATCCCAAGAAGGAGAGGATCTGTGTGCAGGAGGCTCACGCGCTGGGCATTACCCTGATCGGTATCGGCGATACCAACTGTGACCCCGAGGAGCTGGATTATATCATTCCCGGCAATGACGACGCGATCAGAGCCGTAAAGCTGATCGTCTCCAAGATGGCGGACGCCGTTATCGAGGCAAACCAGGGCGAGGCGGTTTACTCCGAGGAGGATGTGGCTGTGGACGCCGGAGACGTGGAGGACATTGAAGAGGCAGCGGAGGCAGCGGAAGCTGAGTGATCCGCGCGCGGCAGATCGGTTGAAAGGTTAGATGGAGGATAGAGAGATGGCAGAGATTACTGCAGCAATGGTAAAGGAACTGCGCGAGCAGACCGGCGCAGGCATGATGGATTGTAAGAAGGCTCTGAGTGAGACGAACGGTGATATGGAGGCGGCTGTGGAGGTCCTGAGAAAGAACGGACAGGCCAAGGCTGTCAAGAAGGAGGGCCGGATCGCGGCGGAGGGAATCTGCCGCATCGCAGCAAAGGGCGATCAGGCGGCCGCTGTGGTCGAGGTTAATTCGGAGACCGACTTTGTGGCGAAGAATGAGACCTTCCAGCAGTTTGTCCAGGCGGTGGCAGAGCAGGCCGTGGAGACGAAGGCCGCTGACATCGACGCTTTTCTGGCCGAGCCCTGGAAGGAGGATCCCTCCAAGACGGTGAATGAGGCGCTGGTGGACAAGATCGCGGTGATCGGCGAGAAGCTGAGCATCCGCAGATTTGAGAAGGTCGAGGCCGCAAACGGCTGTGTGGTCACCTATGTGCACGGCGGCGGAAGGATCGGCGTTATCGTGGATGCGGAGACCTCCGTGGTGAACGACGCGGTGAAGGAGGCTCTCACCAACATCGCGATGCAGGTGGCGGCGCTGTATCCGAAGTATGTGTCCACCTCCGATATCTCGGAGGACTACAAGGCCCATGAGAGAGAGATCATCGCAGCGCAGATCGAGCAGGATCCCAAGATGGCGGGCAAGCCCGAGAAGGTGATAAGCGGCGCTATCGAGGGCCGTCTGAACAAGGAATTAAAGGAGGTATGCCTGCTGGAGCAGGTGTACGTCAAGGCGGAGGACGGCAAGCAGAACGTTGCCAAGTACCTGGAGCAGGTCGGCAAGGAGAACAATACCGCGATCACCGTGAAGAGGTTTGTGCGCTTTGAGACCGGCGAGGGTCTGGAGAAGAAGAACGAGGATTTCGCGGCGGAGGTTGCGGCACAGCTCGGTTGATCTCTGCGCATATAAGAGACGGAAAAGAAAGAGGATGGGGCAGACGCAACGCAAGTTGCGTCTGCCTGTCTTTTCGCGTGGAAGAATCGTTTGCGGCGGCGCTTTGAATTGGGTGCGGCCCAAGGGTCAGGGAGCAGGCAGGGGAGGCAGGCAGGAGACAGGGAGCAGACAGGGGAGGTAGAAAGGGGAGGGAGGCAGGCAGAAAGACAGACAGGAGGCAGAGAGGCAGGCAGGAGGCAGACAGGAGGTAGACAGAAAGTATGAATATCCAGGAGGAAAAGGGACGGGAGCTTTTATCTTCCCTTGTGATCGACAGCGGCAGAAAGAGCGACCTTTCGGAACTTCTTTCTATCTATAACTATGAGGTGGAGAACGGTGTGGCGACGCTGGATCTGCATCCGAAGGGTCTGGAGGAGTGGAAACGGTGGTATGATGCGCACAATGTGGACAATCATCCGCTCCTGGTGGCGCGGATCGGAGATCGGCCGGTGGGGTATGCCACGCTTTCCCCCTATCGGGAGAAGGAGGCGTATCGATCCACGGTGGAACTCTCCGTTTATGTGGCGCCATCCTACAGAGGGATGGGGGTCGCCACCGCGCTGATGGAGGAGATCCTGAAAAGGGCCAGGGAGGACGAAAGGACCCACACGGTGGTGTCGGTGATCACCTCCGGCAACGGGGCCAGCACGAGGCTCCATGAACGGTTTGGTTTTTGCTTCTGCGGAACCATACCGGAGGTGGGCATGAAGTTTGGAGAATACAGAGATATCGACAATTACAGGCTGGGCGTGTGAGAACGCCCAGCCTGTTTGACGCAGTGGGAGACAAAATCAGAAGAAATAGGGGCAGAAGGATCCGTCAGGATGCCTTCCTGGACTCGTCCTGGGCAGCGTCCCCTCGTCTCCCCGACCAGAGGGAGGAAAGAGGGCCGCAGTAGTCGTGCAGAAGGATATAGTACAGAAACAGCGCGCAGGCGATGGTCGCTATAGAGACCGTCCTGGTGACGGCCAGAGCCGTATTATCCCGAAAGGCCAGTACACAGGCCACGTTGTAAAAATGCACCACGGACAGCGCGCCGTAGTAGACCAACAGCTTTCTGGAGGGCCGGCACAGGTAGGACAGGAGCACACAGGCCAGTCCCGAGAACAGATAGCGCTCGTGCATACGCGCGGCGAAGGTGAACATGGTCACAATGATAAAGGCGGCAAGGATGGGGTATTTTTTGTCGTTGTCCCGCATCAGGAGCGCCATCAGAAAGACGCAGAAGACCACGCCGAGAATCACCAGAAGCCCCCAGTTTTTGCTGCTGAGAAAGAAGAAATATCGGTATTGGTTGACAAAGTTTCTTCCCACCAGGTGCCAGAAGTTAAAGGCGTTTACCGAGCCAAAGGGGTAGGAGCCCAGAGTCGTGGTAAACTGCTTGATCACCAGATCCAGATGGTAGGGCATACAGAGAAGCGCCATTCCGGCAATGACGCCCAGACCGCAGGCCAGGTTGTAAAAAAATTTGCGCGCGCTGAAGTCCTTCAGAAATACATGATCCAGGATCCCCACGAGAAGGACCGGCGTGAACATCACCATTTGGGGCTTTAACAGCACGCCGATCCCGTAGGCCAGATACGCCTGCGGCATTTTTCCGCGCATCAGCGACAGGCACATGAGAAGCAGCGGAAGAACCAGCAGAGAGTCCACCTGTCCCCACACGGAGGAGTTGATCAAAACACAAGGGCTGAACAGATAGGAGGCGGCAATGATCAGGGCGTGGCTGTCCTTCCACGAAAGATGCCGTGCCTCCTGGTAGAATACCGCTCCGGCCCCCAGATCGAACAAAATGGCGGGCAGCCTGAGAAGGATCCGATACGTTCTGCTGAAGAAATCAATGTTAAAAAGACTGCTCAAGGCGCCCACGGGCCAAAGAAAATACAGGCTGGCGGGGGGATAGTCCACGAGTATGTCGTGGGTGTAGAAGGCGCCGAGTCCGTCCTGATACAGGAGATTGGCCCAGGTCCCGAAACAGAAAAAGTCGTTTTCATGCCCCGGGAAGTGGCAGGTCAACAGAATCCGCACCAAAAAGGCCAGGAAAAAGACCAGGACGGGCGCATACCGCGGCAGAGGACGGTCGGGCCTTGACAGGAGCAGAGAGCAGAGAACCAGGAGAGCTACGACAACGAGCGCCCCCAGATGTATCATTGACAGAATCGACATACGACAACTTCCTTTCCAAATTTAAAGATAAAAAATAAAATAAAGATACAGCAAATAAAAATGCAATCAATGAAATGCAACAACAAAGATACAGCAATAAAACACAATTCACACTGAATTATAGCAGAAAAAGGAAAGTATGTATAGAGAAAAAATAGTTTTGGCGCGGAAGTCAATCGTGCGCTGCCTGTAACAATAAATCAAACACCAAAAAGTTTGTACGATCAAGAAAACAGAGTTACGGTCATTTCCCTTTTTAGGGACAGTCTTTTTTATATCAACTGATAATTTGTTTACTTCATCACATCAACCGGTGTAAAAAACATGGATGCGCTCCATGTAGCCTGTGCTGTTCTAGCGGGAAGCGATTATTTTGTTACTACGGACGACAGACTATTGAAATATCAGGCAGACGAAATGCAGATCGTGACACGGAGGAATTGATTAGAAGAATGGAGGCGGTCGATACAGGAATAATGCTGCAGAACTCTTAGATACCGGATTCGCACGTTTGATTGAAAAGATTGGGATTGTTGTTGTGGAATGTTTTGTAGCTATGATTAAAGGAGACAGTTTTCCGCCACCGTAACGTTGTGCCTCCGCGCCAGCCACTCAAAAACCGTTTCCGGCCTTTCTATCGAAACCGCCTCCTATCGGGTATAGTATTTCCTTCCAGTCCACATAGTATCTATGTCCCTTTCGGGAAAATACCATTTCTATTGTGAGCAATATTAGAGAATTGTCAAAATGATTGACATTGTAAATCAAAACGCATATAATAAAAGCATAGTCGAAAGGAGATGATTGCATGGCTACCACTCCAACACAAATTCGTATTGATTCAAATATTAAACGTGAGGCAACAGCCCTATTTTCAAACCTTGGTTTGGATATGTCAAGCGCAGTAAATCTTTTTCTGCATCAATGTGTTCTTCGCGGCGGCCTGCCTTTTGCAGTAGAAATTCCGCAATACAGCGACAAAACGCTCAACGCAATGGCCGAAGCCAGAAAAATATCCCAAGATCCTGACATCAAGGGGTACAACAGCATGGAAGAACTAAAGGCGGCACTTGACGACTGATGTACCAGATCAAATTTACCACTGCCTACAAGAAAAGTTATAAACTAATGAAAAAGCGCGGTCTTGATGTTTCTCTTTTGGACGATGTTGTTGATCTGCTGCGTCAGGGCGGGCAGCTTGATGAAAAATATCGGGATCATGGTTTGTCTGGAAACTTTGCTGGTTTTCGGGAATGTCACATTAAGCCTGATTGGTTACTTGTTTATCTGATCGAGGACGATGTATTAACCTTGACCCTTGTAGATACAGGCTCTCATTCT